>LOER01000009.1 GCA_001515945.1 Desulfitibacter sp. BRH_c19 | reverse complement strand
AGGAGTTAAGAAAATCTTACGCTCTTTATTACCCTTACCCATTACAGTTAGAACATCATTACTTACCTGGTCAACATTCAAACTGGCTAGTTCAGACAGTCGCAATGCACAGTTAAGAAAAATAGTAAGGATGCAGTGGTCTCTTGGTGACTTTTTACTTACAATAAGAAGACGTACCGACTCTTCTAGAGTTAAATATTTAGGTATACGTCTTGGCAACTTTGGAGTTTCAAGTTCTTCTGCAATATTGATATCAATAAGATGAGCCTTAGTTCTAAGATATTTCCAAAACTGCCTTATAGAAACTATCTTTCTAGCCCTTGTTCCTGCGGAAGCTTTTAACTCAGTTTGACAATGTGAAATAAAATTGTACATGTCATTAAGTGGGATGGACTTGATAAAATCAATATCAAATTGAAAAATTTTGGTTATTAATGGGGATACCCCTGGAGTTTAAAACAAAGTAGAAGAACATAAGCAAATCTGTACGGTATTCTTTTATGGTATTGTCAGCACGGCCTTTAATAACAACCAAGTAGTTAAGATACTGTTCAACTAGCAGACAAGTGGTGTTTGATTGCATACAATCACTCCTTATCAGTAGTATTTACAAGTTAGTTGGTAAATATTAGAAAATGTCTATAATCGGCAGTTCAAGTAACTGAATGTTTTAGCAATAATTTGAAGTGGTTAATATAAAATAGGAGAAATTAGCATTTATGAAATTAAACATTTTCTATTCATGGGCATCTGATTTACCAAGCAATAAAAATCGCAGATTAATTAACGATTGTATTGATAAAGCAATGCGGAATATTTACAGTAGATATAAAATGATATCTGAATATGTTATTGAAACAGATAGTAGGAATGAATTGGGAACACCTGATTTGGCACAAACAATTTTTTCGAAGATAGATGTTTGTGATATTTTCATTGCCGATATAAGTATTATTAATGGTAGAGGTGATAGTCGCCTTACACCTAATCCAAATGTTTTGGTAGAATTAGGTTTTGCATCTAAATCTATAGGATGGTCAAACATAATATGTATTTACAATTCGGAATATGCTGAAGTTGAAAAACTGCCGTTTGATATTAGGTATAGAAAGCCAATTTGCTATAATACCTCAACAGATATTGCGTCGGCAAAAAAACTGCTGACTAAATTATTGGAGTCATCTATAGCTGAGATAATTGAAAAACGTGTGATTGATAAAAAAGAGTATTTAGAGACAAAACGACAAGTGGACTTGGGTATGCAAGCTATTTTGATTGATTTATGTACAATACTATTCAAAAAAAGTGATAGAAATATTGATAGATATAACTATTCCAGACTGTTAAATAGTTCGGAAGAAGATATAACCAACTTAATTGCCGAAGAGAACTATCTTGGTTTTGAACTCTATAAAAATATAACACTTAACATTGCGGAATTTGTCGACTTCTTTAAAGATGAAATAGAAACATATTTTTTATCTGAAAAAGAAAAAAGATTAATAGCAAAAATGGTGTATGCGCTGAGAGAATATAAACGTGTATTACATAATGATAAAACCCTAGAATTTATTGAAAAAGATACAGTACATAAAATCATTTCAGGTAATGAGATGAATCAAAACAGTCCTAAAAATTCAATGATTTTGGTAGAACCAATAGATGATCAAAAAGCAATCGTTATAAGTGGAGGTAATTTCGAAAAACAAGACATCGGTAAGTTGCTAAATAGTTACTCAATTTGCAAGGATTCACAACCTTTTTTTGCGAGAATCATATATAGCATTGTTCAAATTGCAAATGATTGGATTAGAGAAACAGGGAATTACTTTATTCTGAACCCAAGACATTTTGAGGAAGATAACCAAAGATAATACTACTCATCTTCGCATTATCCATAATTATTTCTGGCATCTTTTTTTACTCTGTAGTGTGCCTGCTTCCTTAAGCTAATTTAACGAATTTGTATAGCCTGCGGTTAGCACAATCGGTTTCATATCCTTTTGTGCCTTGAAGCGCAGCGGAAAGGAATGGTCATAATAATGAAAATTCGTCGTCTCAGAATGAAGAACTTTCGGAGTGTTGCGAACGGAGAGATTCTCTTTACCGGTCATACTGCGATAATCGGTGGAAATAGCGTCGGAAAATCGACAATGTGTGAAGCATTGGATTTATGTCTTGGCCCAGATCGTTTATCACGTTCCAATCCTATCAACGAACACGATTTTTATCGACGACGATACATTGGTGCCGATAATACGCCAATTACAATTGAACTAGAGGTGGTTCTGACAGACTTAACGGCTGATCTTGAAACAAAATTCAGAGCGCATCGTGAGTATTGGAACACTGAAACCAATTCCTTGCTGGATGAGAATGCAGTGCCTGAGGATATTGAACCTGATACCGTTATCCCTGCCCTTAGGATAAAGTTTGAAGGTTTTTATGACGAAGAGGAGGACGAATTTAGGGCGGAATCATTTTTTGCAAGTCCGCCACCTGAAGATGATGCAAGCAAAGCGAAAGTAAGTCGTTCTGTAAAACGCAGCTTTGGTTTTATCTATTTGCGTGCTTTGCGCACAGGATCACGTGCACTCAGTCTCGAACGTGGCTCCCTACTAGATATAATTCTCCGTCTCAAAGATGATGATCGCTCCGCTATGTGGGAACAGACTTTAAATGCTCTTGAAGGCCTTGATCCACCGATCGACAGTATTCCTCAGCTCCAAGACGTGCTTGATGAGATTGATGGTAGGGTTCGCCGTTTTGTTAACATGTCAGAGGATGATCGAGCATTTCAGCTATACCCATCATCGCTAACCCGTGATGATTTACGTAAATCCATTACTCTATTCGGGACGTCCGCCCGGTCAAACGCACGTGTTCCGTACTGGCGTTTAGGGTCAGGTGTGATTAATGCGATGGTTTTCTCACTACTCACTTTTATTGCTGAACTAAAAGTAAATGTGATCTTCGCGATGGAAGAACCGGAGATAGCAATACCTCCGCATACACAAAGGCGAATTGTCCAATTTCTGAAAAAGAATATGGATCAGTCAATTCTGACGACACATTCACCCTTTGTTCTCGAACAGTTTAGTCCTGAGAACGTTGTATTGCTGGAACGTGACACAAACGGTTCACTTGAAGGCCGCCAGATTGAAGTTAGCGGCATCAAAGGTAAAACCTATCAAGGTAATCTACGGCGTATTCTTGCAGAATCAATGCTAGGTAACGGCGTTATTTGTGTTGAGGGAGTGTCTGACGCAGAAGTGTTATATGCGGCTTCAAATGTGTTGGAGAGTTACGATGATGAATTATCGTACACGCCTTTGGATTTATCGGGTGTGACTGTAGTCCATTGTGAAGGAGATGGAGGCATTCTTCGTTATGGACAGTTTTTCAAAGAACTCGGATTGAAAACTTATGCTTTCTATGATTTTCAAAAAAATGCGGAAATCAAAAACGAAATTGAAGCCCTTTTTGATGGTGCATGGGAGCTTGAGCATACGGGGATAGAGTATCTCTTGGCCGAAGAAATAGATATTGATGCAGTTCGCGCTTTTTTAGAGGAAGCCATTAATTGGGATGATTACCCGACCAATAGAAAAAGGCCGGAACTCTACGAGTACGACGAAAATCTCGACGACGATGATATACGAGCCATCACCAAACGGGTTTTAAAGCAGAGAAAAGGTTCAGGATACGCCGAAAAATTGGTGGAGATGTGTAGAGACGAAGATTTGCCGGAGATTATCAGCACCGCACTTAATTCCATTAGCGAAGACCTACCAAATGCCATGATGGGTGACGATGCAAACGAAGGCGATGAAGCCACCGAAGACGTGGGTGATGATGTATGAGGGAATGCAATCCAGAAGATAGTTTCGACATTTGCGAAAAGCGACGTGCCATCCTGGAAGGCGATGGGCATATGTTGGTTATTGGCGGTCCTGGATCTGGAAAAACAACTATAGCATTACTTAAAGCAAGACGTTACGTATTAGAAAACTTGACAGCGGAGCAGAGCATTCTATTTCTCAGTTTCTCGAATGCAGCAATCCGTAGGATTATAGAGAGTGCAGGCGGCATATTGACATCAGATACTGCCAAGCGAGTTGATATTAAAACCTATCATTCCTTTGCATGGGAGATCTTGAAATCTCACGGATATCTGACATCAAAAAAGAGACGACTAAGTATTGTTTCAGCACAAGATGCAGCTGTAAGAAAAGCGGGCTTAAATAAAGACTTATGGCTTACTGAGCAGGAGCGGATGTATATTGAAGATGGATTAGCGACCTATGACCAGTTTGCCCCTCGTGCTGCTGAAATCTTAAATCGTTCAGACACTGCGAAATCCTGTTTTAACGCAGCCTATCCATTAATCCTTGTGGACGAGTTCCAGGATACAGATGAAGCCCAATGGACCCTTATCCGATCATTGAGTACAGGATCAAGCGTCATTGCACTTGGTGACAGTGAACAGCGAATATATGAATGGCGTGACGGTGTTTCGGAGAATCGTTTGTCTGAGTTTCGTGATGAGTTGAATGCCCCAGTATTTGACTTTCAGAATGAAAACAATCGCAGTCCCGCGACTGGTATTGCTGGGTATGCCCGCTCTCTCTTGTCGCCCGATGTTGTGCAAAAACTTCCAGATGATATCGAAAGAAGAGCGTTTCAACCCGGTATGTTCTCTATTGGAGTTAGACTATGCGTTATTAGAACGTGGAATGAAACAAAAAAGAGAGCCAAAAAAACAGAGAAAAATGATATCAAAATTGCCGTTGCGGCACGTAGCAAACAGATGGTGAGAAAAATATCTGATGTGCTTGCAAACCCTATCATAATTAAAGATAGAGAACACAAACCAATCCATCATGATGTCTTGGTTGATCAGATGCAAATCGTTTTATCAGCACGTGTTATCGCGAATGTTATGGGAAGTTCTCATCTCCCATTCGACCAACGTATATCGCAATGTCTTTGTAGAGTAGCGGATATGTTACGTGCTGCTAACAACGCTACAAATATTAAAAAATCTGATACGTTACAAAACTGGGCGCAAAAATGTGATGATGGTAAACGTCCTAAGAACAACTGTGTTAAGGCGCTCATCGGAGTTATTGAAGCACTTGAGAATGATGGATTTTTAGGCTCTCCGACCAAAGACTGGCTAATGGTCCGAAAGGCATTTGAAAGGGCGGGCGTTGAACACTTGACGAAGACGGCTGAGTTCGCGCGGTATCTGCGACTGCTTCGGCGCGGCTCGTTGATAGAAGAAGAGCTGACAAGTTTATGGCGGACCAGTGGTAATTATGTAGGAGCTGAGGAAGCTTTGGATCGCGCGATTCAGCAAGATCAGCTACTTGATTCCAGTAAAGAGTCAGCGAGCATTTCTGTTATGAACATGCACCAATTGAAAGGCCGAGAATATGACGGAGTGTTGCTTGTTGAAGACCAATATCAGAACTTTAGGGGACGGGAGGCGAAACCTCCTTACATGGAAACCCGCCGTCTCTTACAGGTTTCTTTAACGCGGGCCAAGCATTACGCTTTGGTTCTATCAGCAACGAAAAATGCGACTTTGGATGTAATCTTTGATAATTGAAGTTCGGATACTTTTTTCAAGGATTAAGTGCCAGCGTGCTATATTGAAAAATTGGATCAGGAAGGTCCGACATAATTAATATTACGATTGAACAAACAGCAGCCCAGACTCTAAAACATCTTGGATTAACTGACGCGTAATAAGTACATGGAGAAGTCAAACTTACTTCCTATTATGTTTATAACATGTAAACTGCTTACGGACTCGGTGTTTCCCATTATCCATATAGAGGAGCATTATACTGAACTTCGCAGAAGGCTAAAACTGGAAGGTTGATAAACTGAATTGTATGTCTATTAGGAGAAATTGAAAACTTATTTGAAAATGTTTTGGGAAAAGCAACAAGTAACCATCCTATTTACTTTTGGAGGTACTGAAATGACTAAGCAAGCAAAACAACAAAGCAATCCATTTTCTACAGGAGGAGGTGGGCTGACTTTTGAAACTCGTGTTCAAGCCGCATTTGTCGTCCTTATGATAACAGGACGGATATCTCCCTGCTTGCCACCGTGGCAAATTAAAAAAATTAAACTTCAAGGCCGATATGCTGGGTTTAATACCGACGATTTCATTGTTTTTGTTAAAGATACTCAATCAGAAAAGGAAGCTAAACTGTTAGCTCAAATAAAACATTCAATCAGTATCACGGAGAGAAATGAAACCTTTGGCGAAGTAA
>LOER01000008.1 GCA_001515945.1 Desulfitibacter sp. BRH_c19 | reverse complement strand
AAATGGATTTATAAAGGTTGAAAAACCTTCTAATTTAGAAAGATTAATTGAAATAACTGAAGAGAGTAAAGAATTATTAAAGCAGATCTTAGATCAAACCGAAATTTCAGTTGAAGACCAAAAAGCACAAAGTCAGCTGTTAATGGAATTAAAAGAAGCATTATATGATAAAGATGATTCCAAAGCTAGAAAGATTCTTAAAGAATCTCTTGATATAGGGAAACAGGTGGCCATTCCATTATTGCTTGAATATATTAAGGGATTTGCAAAAGGATAAAGAGCTAAAAAAGACTATATGTAATTTTTTTGTGAATGAATATTAAGTGTGACATCATATAACAGAGTTTTACCGCAAGGGTGCGGTGTAGACAAGCTCTGGGGCAAGCCGCACCACATACCCTCTGTCACAAAGCTTGCAATATATAAGGTGAAATGAATGAGCAAGCTTTGCGTCAGCCCTGCGGGACGGATACGTCGGTAACACTCGGAACGTTAAAGGAAATGCTAAGTCCATCAATATATAGGATGACAAGGGTTTGGGTTTATTTAAAATGACGACGAGGAAGGAGAAAATAATATTGAGGCACACATACATTTTAGACGAAGGAAAATGGAAGGCAAAAGGTCTTTATTATGATCATAAAGCTAATCAGGTTGAGGTATTTGGAGAAACAATGATTAAACATTTGAAAGACGAATGGATTCTAGATGGATTTATGGAACTGAAGAAAAAAACCTATAAGATTTTTTAATAAATACTCAATCATACCAAAGCCAAGTGATAAAGATTATACAATATGGACATCGGTAAATCCAGCATTAGGAAAATTGATTGGGAAATTTATGATTATTGGAGATACCATTTTGTCATCTTATATTTCTGAAAATGGTGTTTATTCGGGTTCAGAAAGCTTATATAGAATAAATGAAAATAAGTATCTTAATAGAGGTTTTGCATTTAATGGGGAAGATAAACTCTCATCATGGGAGGTTACAATAGAACGAGTTTAAATCGAATTACTCTAAAAGAGTGTTATATGATTCTGTAATTATAGATAAGAATGTAGATTATGTCCGCACTTCAGTTAACACGAGGATTTGCGGCTCCGGCTGCGCCTACGACCTAACTTGACAGTTGTCATGCCTTTTGCTTCTGGAGGATAGGCTTTTGGGGCAAAAGTCATGCCAACCGCCAAGTTCGCAAATCCCGGGAACGTTATCTGAAATAGCTTTGCCGAGTAAATTTGCTACGAGGAGTTATTATTATGAATAGATTTGTTTTCATGACTATTATTGTGTTGCTATCTTTTTTGTTCATTAGTTGCATGACAACAAAAATAGAGACTACAAACCCTGATTTAAGAGATAAAATAATTGCATTTGGTGAAACGGATGAGTATCTCCTTGTATATTTACCTAGAGAAATTACTGAGACTAATCAACTACTTAAAGCTGAAGGTATCAAAGTGTCTAATGATACAATAATAATTGGCAAAGAAGGTAAGAGAATTAAATCAACTAATTTAAGATATAGTGAAGTTGTAGAAATATGGCTTTCAGAAGAAGATGGAAAATCTGTAATCGATAGATGGCCTATAGCAAAACAAATAAAAGTGTTAGAAACTAATGAAAATAAAAATAACGATCTGCCTAAAGACTTTAACTTTTTATTAAGATATGGAGTTAAAGGTAGAAATGTTTTAAATACATTTGAAAATACATATATAAAGGACTTAGTTGATGCAGGTACTATTACCATAAAAATGACTCTAGATAAAAGTGAGATGAGAGAAATTTATGAAAAGATGCTAGAGGTTGATATATTTAGTTATCCTAACAATTTTGAACCTCTTGAACCGCATCTTGTAAAAAAAGTGGGGTTTCCAAATTCAACCTATGAATTAATAATAGAGATGGATGGGAATAAAAAGGAAGTATATTGGGATACCCCAGTTATAACAGAAACTATAGAGGAAGAAATGCTTAGAGACTTAATCTATTTTATAGTATATATTGTAGAGTTGAAAGAAGAGTTCAAAAAACTACCGGCACATGTAAGTGGTTATGATTAAGAGTGTTGCTACTTCAGATAACACGAGCTTTCCCGCAAGGGTGCGGTGGGGTGAGCTTTGGGGTGGGCCGCCCACATGTCCTCTGTCGCAAGACTTGCAATTAGGTCTTGCTATTAGGATGTGCAAGTCTTGCGCCAGCCCTAGCGGGACGGACACGTCGGGAATGCCGAGAACGTTATATGACATCGTAAAGGAACTAGTGTTGGTTAAGATTAGTACCTCAATATAATTAAATGCTAGAGTTGGCTATTACATAAATGGTATAATATGCAAAAGGTCTTATTTTAAGAGGTGTCGTAGAATGAAATGGGAAGAAGTTAGAAAGATTTATCCAAACCGATTTGTTAAACTTCAAATATTAAAGTCAAAAATCAAAGGCACTAAAAGATTAATTGAAGACATGGCTGTTATTGAATCATTTGATGACAATAGAGTAGCAACAAGGGAACTTGTAAGATCTAAAGATGACATAATAGTTTATCATACAGGAAATGAAAAGATTGAAATTGAGATCAAGAATATTTTTGGTTATAGAGGTATGAGTAATGAAACTACGATTACATGATGGATTACTATATAGTTCAATAGAAATAACACATTGTGGAGTAGTAAAAGTTATTGAGAATATTGTTATAGATACTGGTGCAGTTGAAACACTTATTTCTCCTGATATTGTTGAAGATCTTGGTATTGTAGCTGAATTAAAGGATGAAATAAAATCATTTTATGGTGTTGGAGGAAGTCTACATTATTTCTTTTCAAAACGAATTGATCAAGTGAATTTTGGAAACGTAAATTTGAGAGATTTTAAGCTAGATTTTGGTGTTATTGATCCGAAAGGTGAGATAAATGGGTTGCTAGGACTAGATTTGCTGATGGAAGCCAGAGCAATTATAAACTTAAAAGAATTGACATTAAAGTTTGATGTTTCATAGGAACATGTCATCTGTGGGCTACCTCTTTGGTGGCCCTAAGTTTTATGGTTTCCGACGTCATATAACAGCAGGTTGTCAAAATTGCCTGGGTGAAATTTTTTGAGGTCATAGGAGTCAAAAATGAGCAAACGTGAAGAATATGGAATACAATTGAAACCGTTAATAATTAAGAGTGAGAGTGCTTTTAGAGAACTGAAAGACATATTAATTTTTAATTCCAACTTACCAGGGCCAAGAGGTAATTTGGAGTTAGCTTATGCATTTGCCGATAGCTTAAAAGAAATGCAATACATTGATGATAACTTATGGCTAACTTTAAATGAATGGGCAGGAGTAGCATCTGAAGATACTCCATCAGATAGCCCTCAAGAATTCATCCCTTTTTGTGCTGTACAAGCTCTGGGAGCTATATTTAAATGTGTCGATTTTGAAAAGAAAGAAAAAATTATTGAACTATTGCAGGCTGCAGCAAATGATTCAAGATGGCGAGTTAGGGAAGCTGTAGCTATAGGTCTTCAATGGATTGAAGAGAATGATTTTAGACAAGCAGAATTAATCTTTAATAAGTGGATTGATGATGACGCTTCTATTTTAGAAAAAAGAGCAATTATAGCGGCCCTAGCACACCCTCCTGTTTTGAATGAAAAAGATAATGTACTATTCTGCTTTAAAATTACGGAAAGAATTTTGAAAGACATAATTAACTTGAGGAGAGAAATTCGAAAGACTGAAGAATTTCGTGTATTAAGGAAAGGACTTGAGTACGCAATAAGTGTATTTGTTGCAAAACTACCTACTGAAGGTTTTGATCTTATGAAGGAGTGGGCTCAGAAAAATGATCCTGATATAAAGAAAATAATAAAGTCTAATCTAGGCAAGTCTAGATTGACAAAAAAATTCGGGCACCAGGTGAATGAAGTATTTGTTGTACTGAACGGCAACTCTGCCTAACACGATGATTTGCGGCTCCGGCTTTCGCTTTCGACCTAACTTGGTAATTGTCATGATTTTTGAAGTAGGCGAGACTTTGGGGTTAAAAATCGCGCCAACTACCAAGTTCGCAAATCACGGGAACGTTAGACGTAAACTGCCGCAGAAAATGCAATGGAATGTAAATGGGATTAAAATCTTATTTTGGTGGGAAAACAGCTTCAGTTTTACGAATTATAAAAAGAGTGTTTATTTGATCATTGTCAGATTTAGTGGTCTCGATAACTATTCTGATTGACATGTTTACAGATATTTCAAAGAAGTTATCCGTTCCTTGGATTCTTTTAAAACGTAAGGCAGGATGGGTAGGGTCTTTTATGAAAAGTTCAATAGCCTTGGATGATTGTTTTTGAGTTTTTTTATCAGAGACTTAAACTGTTTATCAAATTTTCGAGTAGAAATAAATCGTCTAGTCATTGTCAAAACCTTTTAAAAACTCATTAACACTTGAAAACTCACGAACCCTACCGGCATTAACATCTTCTTTAGCTTCAAGTAAGTCAGTTTGAGCTTTCTTGGTCCAAAAGTATGCTTGACTAGCCGGAATCATCTTATATGGTTCAATAAACGGGATTGAGCCCCGAAAACTGTGTAACTAATGATAGTGGCAGAAGCGATCGGGAACGTGGAAAGCAATATTAAGTTTTTCCCTAATTTCTTTAGGAAGAGATATTAGATTTCGCCTTTGGACAGATATTTTGTAAGAATTCCACCCAGTCGATTCTACCTCGCTAACTTTCTGTCTACGCTTAAAACACTACGTTACCGTAATGCCTCCAAGACTCGATACGAGGCGGATGGCTAGTCCTTACCTCGGCATTTTCATTAGCCACTCGTGGTCCACATGGTCGAAAAAGCCATGGATGTCTGCTTCAACTATATAGCTTATATAACACATATCATTAGCACGATATACGCAATTACTAAGTCAGTTAATCCTTGCAGGTTGAAAGATTACATTAGATCAAGATAGAGCTTAATAGCGTATTTGATTTTTTCCTTAACTTCTTCACTTTCAATAAAACCGCACTTATCACTCAAACGCTCTTTGGAAATAGATCGTACTTGATGTACCATGACAATAGAAGAATGCGTAAGGTGAGAATCTTTTGGTTCTAATAATACTTCGATGGGATATATTTTTCTTCCAGGTTTATGTGAAGTTAAACAGAGTATTGTAACAATTGGAAGGGCTTGATTTACTGCCTCCTCTGAGATTACTAAAACTGGTCTAATCCCGGCTTGTTCAGAACCTTTTATTGGATTAAGATCAGCCCAGAAAATGTTCCATTGATAGTCCATTTATTTTTTCTCCTTTGTGGCTTCATAATCAGAATAAGAAAAATCATACATTACACTATCTAGGTCTTCCATAAACATAGGATCTTTTGAGGCTTCCTTCATTTTAATATACAAATTTTGTTTTTCTATAAGTTTAACGTAGGATTCAATTGCTTCTTTTACAGCAGAGTTTACAGAAGGAACATGACCTTCGTTAGAAAACTTTTTTAATTTGTTGAGTAGTTCAATAGGAAGAGAAAAGGTATAGTTTTTAATGGTTTTGGACAATGCAACCACTCCTTATAATGATATTGCATGATTATATTGTACAATATTAAAGTAAATTATACAATAAATAATGTCAATCCAGATAATTATTTTTGTGAATGCGTATAATACGAGCTTTCCCGTAAAGGTGCGGTGGGGTAAAGCTCTAGAGTAGGCCGCACCACATGTCTTCTATCACAAGACCTGCCAATTTGGGATGGTAGCCGTAGTAGGCAAGTCTTACACCAGCCCTACGGGACGGGTACGCGGTAATACTGAGACGTTAGAGTACAGGTGGTGCATTGCTGTACGTCCATGCACAGGTTTGATAGGGATGGAATAAGTTGATTTTCTACTTGGTAGTTGGAGATAAGTACAAAGTAAGGATTTTTTTATATTAATTAAGTTTAAGGAGGAGAATAATATGAAAAGAATTGAAACAAAAGCATGTGGTTTTCACATTCGTTTTGCGGAAAAGAAAGATGCAGATTTGATTGTAAAATATATTCGTGATTTGGCATCTTATGAAAACGAATTGGATGAAGTTACTGTAACTCCAGATATATTAAAAAAATATATGTTTGATCAATGCGGAGCAGAAGCTCTCATTGGCGAATATAAAGGAGCACCTGTGGGGTTTGCTTTTTTTCATAGTAGTTTTTCGACCTTTTTGGGTAAACCAGGGATTGCCTTAGTAGATTTATATATAGAACCTTATGCAAGAGGTAATGGCTTTGGAAAAGTGATGCTTTCATATTTAGCGAATATCGCAAAAGAAAGAAATTGCGACCGTTTAGAATGGTGGTGCCATGATTGGAACACGGATGCTATTGAGCGATATGTTAATTGGGGAGCAAGTTTAGTAAAAGATATTAGGGTTTATCGTATGGATGGAAAAAACCTAAATGATTTTTCAAAAGAGTATGCAATAAAAAGTATTAATGAGTAAGCTATCACAATTATATATAATGAGCATTATCCTAGGTTCATACTTATAAAGTTAAGACACTTTATAGGTACTTTATTAGCATTAAATCGATATGAAGACCAACCGCCAGGTAAATGTGCAGCATACTCAAGTGCTTACATTCTGAGGCATTACAAGCTGGTCTCAACCGCGGCATCGTATAACGCGAGCATTCCCACAAGGGGCGGTGGGGCTAGTTTTAGGGGTTGCCGCACCACATATCCCCGTCTGCACCACAAACGGGACACAGGTGAGGAAGCTTTGGTTTAGTTGACTCAGCAATAATAGGCTTAATACCAATAAGTTTTAAGTATAAAGCCAGCTTAGAGCCGATTACGACTTGATAAAATACCATAATGTCTGATCTTAGTAAAACCAGAATTATGGATAGTTTAACGTAAACCTTATTTCAAAGATGATTTAACAAAGGTTTCATAAGCTTTTATGCTTTGGTTGAGTGTTTCTCTGCATTCTGGATATTTTAAAAAGATCGAGTGTACTTTTGCAAACTTTTGGCGTAACTCTGGACTTTTTTCCATTGCTTCAGCGGAAACATCCAAAAGTATTAGGGTGCTTTTTAGAAAATGATCTCTTTTATCGGGATCAGCTTCTTTTAATTCTTGTGCTAACTTTTCCATCATACTCATTAATTGATTTATTAGCATTTATCTCACCTCAAGGATAATGTTCCCTAAGGGGACTAGGAAAATTCGGTTAAGTTTTCTTGAAAGTGTGGACATAACATAACCACGTGGATTTGCAGCTCCAGCTGCGATTCGTTGGATTTGTCTACGATAGGGTATGTTATGATTGTGAGTATAAAATCAGCACACATGAAAAAACTCTCCAACATTGCCGCTTAAAACGACAATTGTGGAGACTATTTCCTGGAAAGTGATTGATTCCTACTTATCTGGACAATAACCACACTATATTCAGAATGTCTTAAAAGGTGGTCCATCGCATAAAACGAGTATTCCCATAAAGATGCAGGGGCTTTCTCTTGCAATTGGGGAATGGATCTAGCTTTGTTGCTATTTCGTATTTGTAATTAATAAACGATAAAAAGAAAGGGTGTACTAATTATGACAAATGAAGTAATTAAAAAATACATCGGAAAGAAGTGCAAGATATCTACAGGATCATTTGGAACAACTGTAGTAGGGAAAATAACTGATGTAAATGAAAATTGGCTTGAGGTTGAAACCCGAAAGGGTAAAGAACTAATAAACGCAGATTTTATTCAAAGCATTAAAGTACAGCAAAATGATTAACTCATAAATATTAAAAACAGTATGGCCAAGTGAACTCGTTCAGCCAAAGCTGAACATCGGGGAATCAGATGGAGGCTCTATTCCACCTGTTGCCTTGGCGGTAGAACTCGAAACTTCGCACACATTTACA
Organism: Desulfitibacter sp. BRH_c19; assembly: GCA_001515945.1. Classification (NCBI taxonomy): domain Bacteria; kingdom Bacillati; phylum Bacillota; class Clostridia; order Neomoorellales; family Desulfitibacteraceae; genus Desulfitibacter; species Desulfitibacter sp. BRH_c19. Next base: position 26,126 of record LOER01000008.1, on the reverse strand, counting down.
AATCGAAGTTTGATATTGTGAGCTATTAGAATAAAGTAATAATATATACTTAAGGGAGAGTGGATACATGCAGATCGATATTTTACTTATGAAGCTTAGTAGACCTGCACAAAGAGCAATTCAAAGTGTAGGAATAACTACAATCGAAGAACTGTCAAAATATAGTGAGAAGGAAATTTTTGAACTACATGGCATTGGAAAAAATGACCAGCCATGACTCCGGCTGTGAAATCATTTGATGAGAAAAAGGGAGATATTATGGAATGATATGGATGTTAATAGCAATTATAATTGTTATTGTAGACCAAGCAACGAAATTACTTATTGTTAACAGCATTGATTATGGAAATAAAATAACACTTATTAATAAATTGTTTTATTTAACTAATGTAGAAAATACGGGAGCTGCTTGGAGTATATTAGAAAACGGCCGATACTTTTTTATATTAATGGCTATGTTGGTTTCTAGTTTGATTATATATCTTATATTTAAGTTAAATGGAAATTTAATTAAAACTGCATTAACCTTTTTCTTAGGTGGAGCAGTTGGTAATCTCATAGATAGAGTTACAAAGGGAGCTGTTACTGATTTTTTTGGGATACTAATTGGTTCATATCAGTTTCCGGTTTTTAATGTTGCTGATGTATTTATTGTATGTGGAACAGCAATTTTATGCTATTATATATTATTTGCCAATGTTAAACAGGAATTTAGTTAGTATAGGTTCACACCTAAGACGCTGGATATAATTTGGAGGTAGAGTGTTATGAAGAAAATTGGATTAATCGGAGGCATGAGTTGGGAGTCAAGCGTTGAGTACTATAGATTAATTAATGAAGAAGTAAAACTTAAACTAGGAGGTCTGCATTCTGCTGAGTGCTTATTATATAGCGTAGATTTTGATAAGATTGAATTCTATATGAGAAACGACCAATGGGACTCCATATTACAGATTCTAGTTGCGGCAGCTAAGACTTTGGAAAATGGAGGAGCAGACTTTATCATTTTATGTACAAACACAATGCATAAACTAGCCGAGCAGATTCAAAAAGAAATAACTGTTGCATTATTACATATTGCTGATGCCACAGCAGATGAAATTACAAAAGCTAAAATAAAGAAAGTTGGATTGCTTGGAACCCGTCCCACAATGGAGCAGAATTTTTATAGAAATGGACTTGAAGAAAAAGAAATTCAAGTTCTAATACCTAATGAAATAGACAGAGAGATAGTGCATGACATCATTTTTAAAGAGCTATGTCTAGGAACCATTAAACAAGAATCTAGGTTAGAATTTAAAAGAATTATTGAGAAATTAGTTTTGATGGGTGCAGATGGAATAATACTTGGGTGCACGGAGATTCCCCTGCTAGTAAAAAAGGAAGACTCGAAAGTACCTTTATTTGATACTACATATATTCACGCTATAAGGGCAGTAGAAAAATCGTTAAATATAATTTAAAAAGTGGTGGAAAAGAATGGAGATACATCAGGACTACGATATTAGAGAGATTAAAATTGAGGATGTAGATTATCTATACCTATTATGTAAACAGTTAGGTTATCCGGTTCCTCAGGAAGACATAATGGCTAATGTAAAAAGCATAATAGATAAATCAGATTACATTATATATGGGGCAGTTTTACCTGAGGGAAAAGTGATTGGTTGTATTCAAGCTCATATTAATAGAATGTTTTATTCTGATATAATGATTGAAGTTAATGGACTTATTATTGATGAAAAATACAGAAGTCAAGGTATAGGTGAAAAACTGTTAAGACGCGTTGAATCGTTTGGCAAAGAAAAAAGGTGCCGATATGTGAACCTAAGAGCTAATGTTATTAGAAAAAGCGCCCATAAATTTTATGAAAAATTGGGTTATCAAAATATAAAACAACAAATTAACTACAGAAAAGAAATTTAAATTTACTTATGGTAGAGAAAGATGATAGGGTGCGAGCAAGCTTTGGAGCTTGCCGCACCCTATGTCCTTTGTCATAATTAAAAATACACTTACATTAATTCGGCGATTTCCGCAATTTCCTTTCCATCGATAACTTTAACACCTTCCTTTAGTTCCCTTTTTGTGTTTAAAGTCATATAAGTTACAGAATTTAATTTAGAAGCAATTAGTGTTATTAATTCCATATCGGCAGAGGCAGAAGTAGTTTTATATTTTCGCGTCTTGTCTATCAGAATAACATCATAATTTGAATCTATTATCTCTTTACAAATCTTTCCCAGTGTATCTGCATATGCTACAATTAATTTATGGTTCCATTCAGGGATATATGAAGTACCTACTTTTGCTGATTCTAATCTTAGCCTATGTACTATTTCTTCAGCAGAATTCTTACTAGAGATGATATGGACCGATTTTCCGTCATTTAAATACTCCAGAGCAATTTCCATAAGTTTTTTAGTTTTCCCGCTTCCTGCTCCTCCAGCTATAATTTTCATTGTTTAGCCCCCTGATAATAAGTTTTGTAATAATATATCTCATTTTATCACATAACTGCTATTTATTGTGCCCAACATTTTTCATTTCAATTTATACATTTTAAAATAGCTTATCAATCTGTTTTTTAGTTTTGCAAATAAAGGTTTCCATCTCTTTATCACTAAAATATTTTCCATTTTCTAACGAAGCTAAGGCTGTTTCAAAACACCCTACTAGAAGTCTATTAATCCTCTCATATTTTAAGGGAGCATTTGTTGGTTCAGGTACTTTTTTGCTCCAAATCTCTTCTAAGCGATAGAAAATATAGTTAGTAATATCCCTCATTATAGCTGCTAGAGTAAAGACCTGCTGGTTAACATAGGATGTGCTGGCCTCGTATGTTGAATAGGGTGAGATATCCAAGCACCCCTCACTTTTAAGTGATTTGTAAGCTTTTGTGCCCTGAAGGATTATCATGTGATGATAAAGGACATTCACAGTAATATCAAGGTTTTTGAGTAGGCTGTTTCTTTTAAGGAATTCAAAATTAATTCTAATATCTTCCAACGAAGAATCTGGTTCAAACATAATAAATCCTATACTTGGTTCTATACCATGTTTGCGTAGGATTTTTATAGCCTTTTCATTTTGAGATACGGTCGTCATTTTATTCAAGCGCTTTAGAGATTCATTCTTGCCACTTTCAAGACCAATTAAAATATGGCATAAGCCTGCATCTACCAAAGCTTTTATTGATTCATCGTGAATATCATTTACCCTGGCTTCAATTCCAAATCTAATTTTTCTTGGTTTAATGAGAGAAGCTAGACGTAAAACCCTTTCTTGACCATTCTGGCCAGGACCAAAAAAGTTTGGATCAGTAAAATAGAAATAATTGAGATTATGGTTTGATAATATTTCATCTATTTCAGCTATGATATTTTCAGGACTTCGTCCGCGCCATTTTGGACTATGAACATAAAATGAACTAATATAGCAAAAGGTACAGGCACCGTAGCATCCACGACTACCTAGGATGTTTACCTCACCAATACTAAATGAAGCTTTTGTACGGACTGGAAAGGGGAGGGTATCAAGATTTTCAACAGGCTTTCCTTTAGAGTAGATAATACTGCCATGTGAAGATTGATAAGCTAATCCCTGGATATTTTCATGAGATGTTTTATTAGAAAGAGCAGCTGCTAATTCAGCAAAGGTTAACTCTGGTTCTCCCAGGATAATAGAGTCAATTGCTTTACAGCTTTGCAGGATTTCTTCATAGCCAAAGGTAGGGTAAAAGCCATAAGCAGTAACATATGGAGTAAGTCCTTCATTTTTCACAGTCTCAAGAAAGCTATAAAGCTTGCCATCATTCTTCCAGTGATAAATCATATGAACACCTAAAATATCAGGCTTGAAATCTTTAAGCTCCTTCCATATCTCTTCATACGAAAGTTTATCAAGGAATCCTTCTATAATTTTCACTTCATGTCCATTACCTTTTAAAATCCCTGCAGCATAACCAGTAAGTAGGCATGAGGAAAGGGGAGTGTTTGCTATATCATTACATCTCTCAGTACTGATGCTCCTGGGATGCTCCAATAAAAGTATCTTCATTATTTGACCTCCTGCCACATGAATACATTTTTACAAAGATGAAGTGTTTCCAGCTTGTATCTTAATTTATCAAAGGGTGTAGGATTGTAGTATGTTGGATAAAGCAGGTCTGTATCCTTTTCTATAAATCCCTGTTCTATGGCCATGGCTTCAACAGGTGTACCTGGTAGAATGCGAATATTATTAAGGATAATTGTTCCTAAATTTCTCTTAACAGAGTGTATGTCATAGATGCGTTCCAAAAGCTTAACGCCTTTTCTAACAGTCTCGTCTGTTTCCCCGGGCACATTTGCCATGAAATGATAAATACTTATTACATCACTTTTAGCAACTAAACTGGCTGCTTTTAAAATATCTTCTTCAGTAAGATTTTTTTTAAGAGTATCTAATGCTTCTTGACAAAGTCCATCAGGGGAAAAGGCAAAGCACTCACAGCCTGCTCTTTCAAAAAGGGCTACATTTTTTTCAGTTATATTATCTTCTCGGAAAAAGCCACCCCACGTGATTTTGAGTTTTCTACGCAGGATTTCCTCACAAATTTGTTCCAAGTGTCCAAAGGGAGCATTTATAATAGGATCATTAAAGTGAAACCTATGGATACCATATTCCTTAATTAAAAATTTAATTTCATCTACAACACCTTCAGGTGTACGACAACGCAGCTTTTTCCCCTGGAGGTTAGGGTAGACACAATAAGCACAATTATAGGGGCATCCCCTCTTTGTCTCAATTCCAATGACAGGAACATAACTGTTGGCTTTTAAGTAGGGACTTGGGTCCAACAGCTTCCTGGACGGCTGTAAATAGTCATTTGTCATATCAAAGTCCATAGAGGGAGGTGTAACAATTACTTCGTTGCCCTTGCGCACACATAATCCCTTTATGAATGATGGCTTTTCTAGAGACGAAAGTAGTGCTGGGAAAGAATTTTCAGCTTCTCCTACAATCCCATAGTGGATTTCGGGGATTTCCAGCAGTAAACGTTCTGGGAAAAGAGAAAATCCAGTACCTCCTACAATAATCCATGTTTTTGGCAAAAGCTTTGCAACCATACGAACAGTAACAACAAAGTTTGGAATGAGGGAGCTGGTTTTATTTCCCAAAGGATCAATGTTGCGAAGTGATATTGCCACTACCTCAGGCTCAAAGCTGGCCATCTTCTCTTTTAGTGCCCTAAAGGGGTCTATCTCAACATTCATATCTAGAAGCTCTACCTGATACCCCTTGTTTTCAATATGAGTAGCAAGTGATACAATCCCTATGGGATATACCCTTTCAGATGAGGCTTCATCCATTGATAAAGCTTGTATTAACAGTATACGCATAATCATCACTCCAATAGTAGTAATGCAAAATACTTACAATAATCACTTTTACTGTTCAAGGTTTGTAGTGCTATTTCTGCACGCTTAACTGTTTCAAAGACATCTATACCTGCACCTTCCATTGATGGTCTAGTATCTTCAGGTCTGAAGCATTGCCCCTGGGTATTGCAGTTTTCACAAAGTGTACACGGCCCTGCCCAGTAAGCAAAAGCTTTATAATAACCAGTCTTGAATGCTTTCTTTTCAGCTTGCAAAACAAGTTTTTGAAAGCTATTGGTAGGAGGCTCCCCCTCCAGAAGTAGTGCCAGACTATAATCCTTAAGTACATTTCTAGTTTCTTCAGGAGATGGACTATTAGGAGGACAGCTAAGCTTTCCAAAGCTTTTACATCCAAACTGGCAGTGTACAGGGGTCCAGTCAGGAACATGAATGGATTCTATAGGAACTGAATAGACTTCCTTAAATCCCAGACCCTCTATTTCCTTAATCAAACCAGATGTTTTATCTAAGCAAAGGTTTTCCAAGTTCTCCTTATTATCTGATGCAATAATTACAGCAGTATCTGTCTCTAGTGAAATAAGGTTGGAAGCATGAAGACCACAATTTCTTACCTGCTGCCTAAGCCAACTTCCCTCAAAAACCTTACCATTGTATGTATTGATAAGCATGTTTAGATCAAAAAGTGTAGCCTTTTCAGGAAAGTGTTCCAAAAAGAAATCATGTACCAACAGGAAGCCATCTGCTTTCAGACATTTTACAGAACATTTTAAAATATGCTGTATTTCTTTTTCTGAATAAGCATGAACAATGTTTGAGAGGACAACCAAATCATATTGACCCTTTTTAAGATGCCAATTTTCTAGAATATTTGTCTCACAATAAGAAATATTTTCAGTAAATTCCCGGCTTGTCATGAGTTCTTTTGTATAGTCCAAAACCTGGGAAATATCCACAAGGGTAGCTTCCATATCCGGGAATTCTTTTAAAAAGCCTGCAGAAATAGCCCCTGAGCCTGCACCTATATCCAAAATATTACCACTTAGGGGAAGACCCTTAAAGATGGGTACAATTTCATTAACCTTTATCCTGGCAACATTATCCATGGCATTTATATACTTTCTGATTCGTGATGCTAAATCATTGGAATTAGATTGGGGTGAGGAGAGATCAATCTTTCCACCTGCTTCTATACACTTTCTAAGACCCTGCCAATGACCTGTTAAGTATTTACGCCAAAGAATGGAATCCCCTTGGTAGTATTCTTTTCCTTTGACAAGGTACTCAGAAGAAATCTTTGTATTAAAAAAGATATTATCGAATTGACTCAACAGACCTAGAGAGCATAGCGCATATAGATACCGTTCAAGTGCTTTAGACTCACAATCTAGTTGTTTGGCAATTTCAACTGTATTTTTCCCATGGGGATCAAGAAGAGAAAAAATATCCAGTTCGATTGCTGTAAATAGTGCCTCTGAAAACCAGTACCCGGTAGCTAGATTTTCTAGATACTGGGGACCAGAGCTTTGGGGGTCATACTTAAGCATCTTAATTTTCCCCTTTCGATTCTTACTTATTGCCTCTTGACTTCTCAATTCTTGGATCTCGCATCATATGGATTCTGCCATTTTTGTGTGATAAGCACCACTAAAGCATGCTGAACAAAATTCTTCTTTAGGATCCTTCATAGTAGCAAAAAGGCCGTTTAGTTTCAGATAGTATAGACTATCTACTCCAATGTACTTTCTTATTTCCATCTGGCTGTAACGTGCTGCTACTAACTGCTCAGGTGTGGCAATATCTATGCCGTAATAGCATGGACAGAGAATAGGGGGAGAAGCAACCAGTAGGTGTACTTCCAAAACCCCTATCTGTCGAAGCATTTCTACAATATGACGACATGTTGTACCACGTACTAAGGAATCATCTACCATTACTATTCTTTGACCCTTTAAAATATCCTTTATAGGATTAAATTTAAGCTTTACCCCAAGTTCACGCAGGTTTTGACCTGGTTGAATGAAGGTGCGTCCTACATATCTGTTTTTTATTAAACCTTCCTTATAAGGAAGACCTGACTCTTCTGCATAACCCAGGGCAGCAGCGATTCCCGAATCAGGTACAGGTATCACCATATCAGCATTGACTAAATATTCTTGTGCCAGGGCTTTACCAAAATTACGACGTACTTGATTTACAGATTCCCCGTCTATAATGCTGTCCTGACGAGCCAGATAAATGTATTCAAAGATACATAGACTGCGGTGCCTGGCAGGTGTGACTTGAGTGGACTTAATACCATATTTGTCTATTGTAATTATCTCCCCAGGATTTATATCTCTAATAAATATTGCTCCAACTGCGTCTAAAGCACAGGATTCAGAAGCCAGCACATAACCTTTTCCCAAGGCCCCTAAACATAGAGGGCGCATACCTTTAGGATCTCTTACTCCAATTAACTGGTTTTCTGTCATAATTGTCAGGGAGTAAGCACCTTTAATCTGATTCATAGATTTTTTAATAGCTTCTGTTAATGAATGTTTACTATTTTGCTCAATTAGGTGCAGTATAACCTCAGTATCACTAGTTGTACGAAAGAGAGTTTTACTCTTACACAGCTGGTTACGCAGCTCAGTAGCATTAGTTAGATTTCCGTTATGAGCTAGACAAATAGTATTATTAGAAAATTTAGATGCCATGGGCTGGGCATTTACTATTGAACTATCACCTGTAGTTGAGTAACGAACATGACCAATAGCCATACTACCCTTTAGCTTTTTAAGGTTATTTTCATTAAAAACCTGAGCAACTAAACCTTGATCTTTATGAATATTAATATTTTTACTGTCAGAAATGGCAATGCCGGCACTTTCCTGTCCACGGTGCTGTAATGCATAGAGGCCATAATATGTTAGTTGAGCCACATTTATACCGGGGGCATAGACGCCAAATATACCACATTCTTCTCTGGGTTTATCATTAAAGAATCCTCTTAACATAAAATCTCCTCCCACACCTAATTTGTCAGAAGTCTCTGATTCTATTCTGGCTCCTGACTCCTGCATTCTGAAAATCAATTTAATGTTAAAAGTAGTTAACAAACAAAAAGCATAACGCAAGTAAGCCCAGTACCTCAATCAATTCACTAAGAGCTCCTAGTGTATCTCCAGTAATTCCACCTATCTTTTTAGAGATATATAAACCAAGTAAAGCTGTACTAATCAGGGTGGTAGCTGCCAGAAACCAGCCTTTAAAGCCCAGCACAATAATAATTGTAACCATGGAAAATGCTGAAGCTATAAGTATTTCCCGGAGCCCAACATGGCTTGTAAAAGAACTCTTTCCTGGTCCAGTCCTTACATAGGGATAGATGGAGGCAGCATATACCTGCGCCCAGCGTCCCAAAATTGGAAACAGTACTAGTGCTGACACCTTAAACTCTGGAGGTATTTGCCCTAAAATTATAAACTTAGACAAAAGTGCCAGACAGCCGGCAGCTGCTCCATGTGAACCTACACGACTATCCTTCATAATTTCCAGGACAGCTTCCAGGGGTTTGCCACTAAAGAAACCATCTGCAGTATCCATTAATCCATCAAGATGCATATTTCCTGTAATAATAGTAAGAAATATTATGGAGATTAAATCACTAACAGGTAATGGGAATACAAGAGATAATATATAATGCAATGCTGCAGTAGCACCTCCCACCATCAATCCTACAATGGGGAATAATGCCATGGAGCGTCCAAGATTTTTGCCATCTACAGGTTTATTAATTGTTATAGGTAGTCGTGTTAAAAATTGAAGAGCCAGCAGGAATTCCATAGGTTTTACCTGCTAAGCCATGCCAAAGTATTTGGCAGCAATGGTAGCCGAACAATCCGGACCACATACAGCACAATCACAACCAGCATTATCCGTATCCATGGCTTTTGCTTCTAATAAGCTATTAGAATCTATAGCAAGTTCTATTTGCTTATCCGTATCAAGGGAAACCCTGGCTTTTGCCATTTGTAAGTCTCTATCAGATGCTTTTTTTCTTCCCCTTGTAATATCTGCTGCATGAGCTGCTATTCTAGTTGCCATTACACCTGCCCTAACATCCTCTTCATTTGGTAGTCCCAAATGTTCAGCAGGAGTTAAGTAACATAAGAAATCAGCACCGCACATTGCTGCATAAGCTCCTCCAATTGCACCAGTAATATGGTCATAACCAGGTGCTATGTCAGTAGCTAAAAATCCTAGAACATAATAGGGAACATTATAGCAGAGTCTCTTTTGGAGAAGGATAGTGGATTCAATATGATTTAAGGGAACATGACCTGGACCCTCTACCATAACCTGTACTCCAGCCTCTAATGCTCTTTTTACCAGATCGCCAGCTAACATTAGCCCCTTGAGCTGTACTTGATCAAGAGAGTCAGCAGTACAACCTGGTCTGACTGCATCCCCAACGCTAAGGACTACATCATATTTTTTCATAATAGCCAGTAAGCGATTGAATTGTTCCAAAAGAGGATTTTCTTTTTGATTATGAAACATCCAACCTGTTAAAAAGGAGCCACCACGGCTGACAACTTCAGTAACCCTGCCAGTTTTTTGAAGGGTTCTAAGGACATCTAAACTTAAGGCACTATGAATAGCCATAAAATCTAGACCATCAGCTGCTTGTTTTTCAATTGTTTGAAATAAATCATCAGGTCTCATGTCCACTACGCTACCATATTTATGAATAGCTTCAACTCCAGCTTGGTAGAGAGGTACACTTCCCACAGCTACATTTGTCAAAGATAGGGTCTGCCTTCTCATACCATCTATATCTCCTCCAGTACTTAAATCCATGAAGGAGTTGCATCCTGCTTCTTCAGCAACTTTCAACTTTCTTGCTTCCATTTCAACCTGAGCTCTATCACTTGAGGTTCCTATAAGAGCATTTACCTTAATATCTAAACCCTCACCAATTCCACAAATCTTGGAACGATCGCGGTTCTTATTTTTTGGTATAACAATAGTTCCCTCGGCGATACCCTTACGAATAAATTTCACATCTACATTTTCGTGAATAGCCACTTTTTCCATTTCTTCAGTTATTTTCCCAGCTCGAGCATTTAACATTTGAGTCATTATTTATCACCCTTTCTATTAACACCCATATTTAGTATCAGTATTTAAATATTGTGAAATGATCTCCATAGCACAGAATTGTCCGCACATGGTACACTTGGATGAGAAGTCATCGCTTCTCTCTTTCCAAATTCTTTGTGCAGTACCAGGGTCTATGGCAAGAGATATTTGCTTATCCCAGTCAAGTTCTTTCCTAGCAATGGACATTTCAAGATCCCAATTTATAGCGCCTGGCATTCCCTTTGCCAAGTCTCCGCAATGGGCAGCAATACGAGCAGCCACTACTCCTTCTCGAACCTGATCAGTATTAGGAATTCCAATATGCTCAGCAGGTGTTACATAACAGATGAAGTCTGCACCAGCCCATGAGGCTACTGCACCACCAATGGCAGCACTTATGTGATCATGACCTACACCTGTATCTGTTACTAAGGGACCAAATACAAAATATGGTGCATTCTTACAAAGGCTCTTCTGAAGCTTAATTGTTGTTTTTACCTGATTAAGTGGAACATGTCCGGGACCTTTAACCATTACCTGAATACCAGCATCTCTTGTCCTCTGTACTAATTCTCCCAGGACTACTAATTCCTGAACCTGAGAACCATCTAAAGAATCAGCGAGACAGCCAGGTCTCATACTATCAGCAAAACTTAAAGTTACATCGTATTTCTTTGCAATCTCTAAAACCCTATCGAAGTTTTCATATAATGGATTTTCCCTTTGATTATGTATCATCCATCCTATGAGGTGTGACCCTCCGTAGCTTACAAGGGGATCAATTCTTCCCTCCCTCTTTGCACGTTCTACTATATCCATGGTGGTACCACAATGAAGTGCCAAAAAAGCTACTCCTTCGGCTGCTTGAGCTTCAATTGCTTCAAAAATGTCTTCAACTGTCATCTTTAGAGGCGATCCATTTTTTCTACTGGCATTAGCCATTGCTTGATATAACGGAAGTGTTCCTACTGGTTTAGAAACAGTAGCAAGTACTTCCTTGCGCATGGCATCAATCTCACCAGTTACACTTAGGTCCATTATGGCATCTGTTCCAGCATTAACAGCAGCCTTGATTTTTTCCAATTCATGATCAATACTTGCATCTTTCCCGTATAGACCTACACTTGCACTTACCTTGGTTCGCAATCCTTCACCTACTGCCAGGGGAACTGCATTACTGTGATTAGCATTTTTAAGTATAACTATCTTGCCTTCAGCTACTCCCTGTCTGATAAATTCAGGACTGACTTTTTCTTGTGCTGCTACTTCTTCCATTTCTTTGGTAACAACACCATTTTGACCATTCCTTAATAAAGACATTGCTTTTACCTCCTTGGTTTTTAATATAAAAAGTCCCCAACCAAAATAAAACTCTGGTTGAGGACTTTACCATCATCCAACAAGAATACGAGATAACAGGCAGGTCTCCTGGCTAACGAATCATCATTTTCTCAAGCCTTCCCACTAGACTTATACAACTGCCAGCAGTGGACAATTTGAGAAACTCCTCGACTACAGTGGTGGGTCCGCACCGTTTCAGGAACAATTCTTAACAATTCCCCACGGGCTTCCCTATTATCCCCATTAGGGGACCTGTTACCTTACTATTTAGTTTTAGTTAAAAAATAAAAAGTTCTCAGCCAAAATAAAACTTTGGCTGAGAACTTTACCATTGTTCTCAATTCTATAGTCTCTATATCCCCGAGAGACTTTCCTTTTGCAAATAGGCAGGTTTCCTGACTTCCGTCTCACAGCGACTTTACTCCTTCCCATCCTCCTTTTCCCAGTGGGATTGAAGAACAGTGGATATCTGTAAAGCAACTCTCCGGTTACAGTGGCGGGACCGTTTGGGACTTGAACCCAATTCCCTTTTGACCTCGAACCTCGAGGCACCTATCTGCACTTAGCAGTTTATTAACTTACTCAACATTCTAATTTCCTCAACTGGAAATGTCAAGCAATAATTATGTGGAATATAGTATAAAAAATTTGCTGGAGAAGGAAATACAAAGGAAATAATGTAAAAAAATGTATTGATTTGGAGGGTAATGCAAATTAAATGTAGAAGTAATGCAAATATTATCATTTTTCATAGCACCTGGTAGATAGGTCCTACCAGGTGGAAAAAATGGAAGCTTTTTGACGGAACGTGCTGTGCAAAAATTTTTTCACAATATATGTCAAGAAGTGAAGATTTCAAAAAATGTGACTGTACATTCCTTAAGACACTCTTTTGCTACGCACCTACTGGAGGGAGGTACTGATTTAAGATATATACAGGAGGGTAGATCGTTGTAGTGGTTATCCTATTACAAAGGCCAGTAAAGGTTTAACTGGGGTGTACCTAAAGTAGAGGTCTCCGCTGCAGATAACAGAGGGTTTGCGACATCGGGGCCAATATGAATGTATTAATCCGACGTCGCAAACCCTCTGAACGTTATCGGAAACCGGGTGCAAGGAACACCCATCCTGCGGTAGATTTATGTGTTCGACGTTGCAGAGATGCACAATAGATTTGATTTTGTGGACTAAGGATAAAAGTATTATTATATATTGCATGTATAGGAGGTACAGAGTTGATAATACGCAAAGCTAAAATTATGGATGCAGAATCATTCTGGCAAATGAAATCTGATTTGGATAAAGAAACAAAATATATGATGTATGAACCAGATGAGAGAATAAGGGATATTAAACGAATTGAAAATATTATTAACCAGTCTACTTCAGGGGATAATTTATTGCTTTTTGCCGAAGATGAAGGTGAAATAGTAGGATATATATCTGCTCAAAGAGGTGGACTAAGAAGAAATAAGCATACAGCTTATATAGTTATTGGTATTCGTAGGGCATATCAACGCAAGGGTATTGGAACGCAATTTTTTGATATATTGAATGATTGGGCGAAAAAAAGTAATATTAAAAGGCTTGAATTAACTGTTATGTGTCTCAATACAGGAGCAAAGCGTTTGTATGAAAAATATGGATTTGTTATTGAGGGCACAAAAAAATGTTCAATGCTAGTTGATGGAAAATATATAGATGAATATTACATGTCAAGAATATTATAGGGTTGAACGTTGTCTTAATGATATTTATGTCGTAATGTTTATAATCATACATTAAGTAAGCAGGGCATTGTACATTTGAGGGGTTAGATCCTGCTGCCGCTCTGAATCACGGGGCACCCTACATCCGATAACAACGCATTGCCACAAGGGCACGGTAGGGTAATGCATTAAGTAGGGCTACGAAGAATGAGCATGGAGAAAGCCGTGCCACATCGTCAAAGCAACCGAGTCGGTCGGTGCATTAGCCCGCGAAGTCCCGCAGGGCACGAGCACTTCCCTGTGAGCTTTGACGTCGTCGGCAATTCAAACCGTTAGCTGAAATTAGACGATGAACGCGCTGTCCATGGTGCGGATTAATAAGAGGAGAAATTTAGGTGTTTAATCCAAGTAGATAGTTTATGTGAAACAAAAGCAGTTGCCGAGCTACATGCCAAAATGTTGACCGAAACTAATCTAGTGGAACTTATAATATGTGATAATCTATAATATATAAAGCATACTTAGGAGGAAAGAAAAATGCCGGATATTACTACACTTATATTGTTTGCAGGAGCATCATTGATTTTATTAATTACTCCTGGTCCTTCCATTATTTACATTATTACACAAAGTATAGAGAAAGGAAGATCAGCAGGTATTACTGCTGTATTAGGTGTAGAATTAGGGAGCTTTATCCATGTAATAGCTGCAGCCTTTGGCATATCGGCACTTTTAATGGCATCAGCTACCGCATTCAACATTATAAAATTTATTGGTGCTGGTTATTTAATATATTTAGGTCTTTGTAAATTACTTAAACATGAAATGCTAGAGGATAATGATAATGGAATTAAGAACAACAAACTTTCATCAGTCTTTTACAAAGCTATACTGGTAAATCTTCTTAATCCAAAGACTGCTTTGTTCTTTTTAGCATTCTTACCACAATTCGTCGATGTGTCAAAAGGAACAGCCACTACACAAATCATGTTTCTTGGACTAGTCTTTATTATGTTAGCAATTTCAACAGACACATTATTTGCGTTACTAGCTGGAAGTACAGGCAAATTGCTCAAGAAAAAAACATCTTTCTTAAACGCTCAACGATATATTACAGGAAGCATTTACCTTGCTTTAGGAGTAGCCACAGCGTTTACTAGTTCTGATAATAAGTAATATTTTGACCTTCAATCAAATTATCTTCACTAGATGGAGTATGAGGTCACAACTTTTGGGCTGGACTAGTCTATAATATTTTTTATTGCTAAAGAAGTAGAAGTGTTTGGGGTCAAAAATTGCGCCAACTGCCAAGTCCGCAAATCACGGGAACGTTAGGCGCAATACAGCTAGTATGTATTCTTTGTGGTTAGAGAAAAGAATAATATTTATACAGGTATGTAGGAGGGATAAGATGAATTGTGAAGTGTGTAGAAAAGCTATTTCTATAAACTATGGTGATGCTACTTCAATAATTTGTAAAGATTGTATAGGTTCTCCCGACGGGGAGAAAAAAATAAGAGAAAAAAATAAATCAGAGCATTCAGATCTTCTGTTTAACGAAACGAAATTTTTAGAAAAAAAAATCTTTATTTGGTTGGGGAAAACAATTATCATTTTAGGATTATTACTTGCAGTTATCAATGTTTTTATATTTCTAAATGATTTAACGCTTTTTGGCTCTGGAGATTTATTAACTGTGATATCTAATGTTGCAATAGGATTGTTAATTAGTACTATTGGATATGCAATTCCTTATTTAATTTCAATAGATGAAAACATTAAAGAATTAAACAAAAAATATCAAAGTAAAGATAGATAGGATATCATTGATATAAGGATTTTGGCTTAACAGTAGATATTTATCCTATTGTTTCTAAATTTCAAGTAAGTTGAGTGGGGGAAGGGAAAAGTTTAGTTGTACAGCGCCTAACGATCCTGTAGAAAAAGCCCCAAATATTCTACAAAAATAGTATAATAATGGTAGAAAAGGTTAAAAAAAGGGGCCTAGAATATGGCGAAATTTAAAACCTATTCATATGAACAGACCGTTTTAATACCCATTGAATTCTGGATAAGCACAATTTATAGGCTATTCCAGAACTCTTTTTCAGCTATATTTAATTGTTTTCGAAGAATTAATTTCCATAGATGTCTGGGTATTTCTTTATGTATAGCGTGGCTAATTTTAGTCTGTAGAACAGTACCATCAGATAACATTTTTTCATAGTACCAGTGATCTGTATTGCGAATCATTACCCAACCATTCTTATCACAATACTTTTTTAGATCTTTAAACTTAGGTGGCATGATTATACTCTAGTAAACTCCTGATTTCTTCATCATTTTCGCATAACATAATTCGCAGTACATATGGAAAATGCGAACGACGGTTGGGCGCATGTAAGAATAACTGGGATCTCTCAATATAATCTTGTGAATATAGTTTTAAATCCTGAATGAGTTCATTGACAGCTTTATCTAGAGTAGTGTTATTAACGAAAATATCAAGGGTATCAAGTGCTAAAGTAACAGATTTATCATCCTCGTAAATAATTTCAGGTTTTAGAGAAAAATGAGATAGAAGCATCTTCTGAAGGTCTACGCGAAGAAGCAATACTTCCTCAGTTTTCTTGCGTTTGACAACTGTTGGTTTAAAAGTATTAAAAACATCGTCATATAATGATGAGAAACCTTTACGAGCATCTGTAAGATTAAGCTCAGATAACATGGTCATTACCCCCTTCACCTCCCATATTAGCATAATCTGTACATTATGTACAGATAGTACATTATATTAGAAAGTGTGTACAATTATTACAAGTTTTATAAGTGGTAATTGAATGAATGTAGCATTGTATGCTTTGAAAGCCGTGAAGCATGCAGGTACTTCAATAGATGAAGAAAGAGAATGGCAAAACAAACAATTACGACAATTACCATCGGAAATTGTGGAGCTAGTTCTAACTATAATGATGAAGAAAGAGAAAGGTTTAAAAATATAATCAAACTGAGCTAAGAATAATTTAAGTGTTAACCTAGCGGGCAAGCCTTGCGCCAGTTCTAGCGGAACGGACACGTCGGGAATACCAGAAACATTATCTGAAACTGTACACGGAAGGTCGTGCTCCATGGTCTGATTTTCTTGAGAATAGGCATTATGGCTATCTATATTTGTGGAATATGACGAGTAACAAACATATAATTAATTAGGAGGCGATAGATAATGAAAATTAGTCTTTTACCAAAATCTCGTTTTGGTACATGGTCCGTAGGGTTAAGCATTTTTTTCTTAGCAATAAGTGGCTTTTTCTACATTTTTGCGGAATTATTAAAGGTTATTTCATCTGATATTTTAATAAAAATTGGTGGATTTACATCAGTTATTGCCCAAATAATTGCTTTTTTCCTCGGTGTTACAGCTGTTATAAAAAACAATGAACGGTCTTATCTAGTTTTTTTTGCTATTGTTTTAGGTTTAGTTGTTTTAGGCTTTATTTTTGGTGATATATTTATTTGGTCTTCATGATACCTCAGAAACCATTGTGTTTAAAAAATTTTTATACTAATTTGGGAGAAAGTTATGTTATTAGATTTCTTCCTTGTGGAAGGTTCAGTTTTAGGAATTATCTCTATGATTCTTTTTTACATATTTACTTCTATAATAGGAGAAGGGAGATTGTATTTCCCGGTGCGTCCTGGCAGATTGCACATTCTAGCAGGGGAGGATCCTGCCGAGGTATGGACTAGCCAACCGCCTCGTATCGAGTCTTGGAGGCATTACGGTAACGTACTGTTTTAAGTATAGACAAAAGTCAGCGAAGTAGAGTAGAAAGTTAATGTATAGACATAAAAAAGTACAAGACGGATTTGTTTTGTAATGGTATAGTATGGAGGATAGATTTGAGTAGTAAGCTTAGGGAGGAGTTATTTCTATGAGGAGTTTTTCTGCTTTTGGGTGGACAATCCGTTATATTGTCTTAGTAGTATTATTTATTGTCTTTTTTATAGGTGGTTCGCTGACCGTTTCAGGACTGATACCGGATGTCAAATCGGACCCCGGCATGTTATCAAACGAAATTGGTATTTTGGTTATTGCACTTGCCAATACACTATTGGTAATGGGACTAGTTCTAAGCTCACGTTGGAGCGGCTGGAAGCTGGCGTTGGGATTAGCCTTTGCCTATTACGGTGCTGTTACATTTGTAATGCAGATCGAGACATGGTATTTTCTGTCGGATATCACCGTTGGGGATGAGCTTTTGCCACGTTTATTTATGATGGGTATCCCGGTTGCAGTTTTTTACGTCCCACTAGCGGTTTGGATTTTGGGAAAGGGTCAGCCAAAAGCTAATTCTGCCATAAACCCAGTACTGGAAATGCCTGTAAAGGAGTGGATATGGAAATTAATTACCATTGCTTTGGTATATCTGGCTCTATACTGGACAGCTGGATATTTTATTGGCTGGCAAAACCCGGAACTACGTGCTTTTTATGGGAGCCCTGGGGAAGGCCTCTCTTTTTGGAGACATACAATCGATACTCTGCGTACAAATCCAGGTTTGTTCATGTTTCAGCTATTGCGCGCCATGATTTGGACGCTATTTGCTCTCCCGGTGATTCGTGGCTCAAAGGTAGGTGTTTGGCAAACGGCTTTTCTCGTAGGATTACTATTTAGTATTCCGCAAAACATTGGTCACATTTTGGAGAACCCTCTAATACCTATTGCTAGCGTGCGTTTAACTCACATGGTGGAGACGGCTTCTTCTACCTTTATTTTTGGAATGATTGTAACTTGGCTATTATACCGAGAGCAAAAATCGGTTCGGAATTTGTTTAAGGGTTCTGTTATATCATAGCCACTTGATCTATATATTACCTTAAGATTGGAGAGGGCTAAAGGATCAGTTAGCAATCCCGAGAACGTAATTTGAAAACCGCTAGGTCTTAATATCTGTAAGCTAATTAGTTATGAGGATTAAACCAAGTAGAAAAAGGGTGTTTGCTTTGAGCATCAGCAACGAAAAACAGTGGAAATGGCCGGTAATTTTGATTTTTACTCGATTCTTCTTAGCAATTTTTTTTCAGTTATTAGTGACAGGAATCTACTTATTGCTAAATGATTCTAATCCACTACAATCTGCTGGCCAATGGTTCATTGTATATGGATCGCTTATTGACCTCGGTTGTTTAATTCTCATTTCTAGGCAGATTCGGAAAGAAGGTAAAAGTCTTTTAGACCTCGTAAATATTGATAAAAGTCATATTGTCAAAGGAATATTAATAGGTTTGGCCTTTTTCTTATTATTCATGCCCATGTCAGTAGTTGGTATGAGTCTAAGTTATTTACTTATATTCGGAACACCATACCCTCCGCAACTCATGGGTGGGATACCACTATGGGGCGCTCTTTATAGTGTTATAGTATTCCCAATTCTGTGGGGATTTTCTGAGCAAATTACATATCAGGGCTATTGTCTGCCACGTCTTATAAACATATTTAATAATAAATGGTTAGCTATTGCCCTTGTTAGTTTTGGGTGGATGCTTCAACATACAGCACTTCCCCTTATGCTCGATTGGAAATATATGGCATTTAGAATGTTATCATTTCTTCCGCTAACTATTTTGATGCCTATAATTTTCCTTCGTACCAAAAGATTACTGCCTTTTATAATAGCTCATTGGGCAATGGATATGGTCGCTGCAGTAATGGGAGCTTTACTGCCTTTATTGAAGTAGGCTGATAAATCGTGGTTATAAGTAAAAGAAGTCATGAAAAAACTCTCCAACCTCGCCGTTTAAAACGACAGTTGTGGAGAGTGAATTCCGGTAAATTTTACACATTTACCGCAGTTTTGATGCTGGTTAGAGTTTCAGTTCTAGCAGCAATGTGGTTCATTACTTTGAACACGATAGCTGGAGAATTTGTCAATTTCACAACTCTATATTCCCTAGATGCTTCGCCTAATAAGGTTTTTAGAACACCTAGGATTTCTTTTTTTAGCGTTTTAAATTTTCTCTGATGAACAACGTGATGATGATCCCGCTTCAACAGATTCTCTATCTCGCTGTTTAAGGTTTTAAACTCATTGCAAAAATACATATTATGTACCTCTTTCTTTCAATTATTAAATACACACAAGGAATAGCATAACACAAGAAAATACACTTGTAAACAATAACTTAGCCGCAAATTTTCCGTGGTCCAGTATAATGTGGCACCTTTGCATTCGTTCATACGCATCTGCTTCTTGTAATGGAATAAGGCTGGACTAGGAAATCAGTACCAATCATATCAGTATTAGGAAGTCCTATTGGTTTGATGGGACAAATACTTGGAATATAGGGAGAAGTTACATATGAGTGAGAAAAAGAAAATACCTAAGCGAATTGTTAACGGGCGTCTTCTAAAAAATTATGGTAGTTGGATGTATTGTGATTGTTGTAGTAATACTGTTGGATATTTATGCTATACAACTTATCAATACTTTTATTTTAGTTTTAGTTGTAATTGTGGAAACAAAGGTAGTTTTGAGCTCGGGGAAAAACCTACATCAGGAATAGGTTTTCGTGAAAAAATATTATTAAAAAAGAATAGATTATGTTGTGCTATTAATCAGGCTCCTTTATTTTCTATTGTTCATAAAAACATAAAAAGTTATACTTATGAAGTTATTTGTAATAAATGTTTAAATTCTTATAAAGAATGATATTAGTTAATAGGATGAACGAACATCAGATAACAAAGTAATGCCAGTTCCCTCCTACGTCGCTTCACCCAAATCCAGTAGCCTAAGATAAGAGCTATCTAAGGCTGCTGGACTTCGGTAATACCTAAACTTTATATGAAAGCCCTGTGCAATTAATATGCATCTGTCCTGGACGATTGGTGTTATTTCAGTCTCATTATTTAATGGCAGTAGATGGAAGGAAAAAATTAAGGTAGCGGGGTGCACCGTAGTGAAAAAAATATTCTTTATGGCTCTGATTCTAGGATTATTATTGGTGACTATGTTAGGATGTGAAACAAAAGCAGAAGATGAAAAGGACAATTCTTCAATTAACAACCATACGGTACAAAAAATATACAAAGTGCCAATAGAGAAGATTAAAAAGCAATACTCTATTGAGGATTTCAATGAATTATATACCGAATACCTTAAATTGAACAATATAGATATAAAGACATCAGCTGAAGATGACAAAACAGGGATGTCAAAAGAAGACCAGTTGAAATATTACACAATATCTGACATTACACCTGAAAATGTTAAAAAAGAAATAGGATGCCAAATATTTAAGGTAAATTATACTTGTGAATCTTATGTAATTTATAAAGGTGAATTCTTCCCAATAGGGTTTGGGTTTGGTGGTTATGGTGTTGTTACACTTACAACATGTGATTTTGATGAAGATGGGCAAAAGGATTTAATATACACTTTTTCGTGGGGTTCAGGATTGCATCGATCACATATAGGCATATTTGATTTTTCAGAAAAGAAAGAGACCTGGCTTGATTTTGTTCAGCTAAATGAAGATATAGTATTAGAAAAACTATCAGATAGCATTTTTAATGTTTATACCACAGACTTAGAATTGAAGGAAAAACTTAATTACACAAGATATATTATTGCTCCAAAAAAGATAGTCGCGAAAGTAATAGCTAAGAGAGGGAGTGTAGAAGTTACTCCATTAAAGTGATTAAACTTATAAAAGCATAATAACTAGCTGCAAGTTTGTTCATGAATAATTATGTAAACTATTATGAAGAAGATTTGGATGAGGTGAGTTATAAGTGATATTTGTTAGTATTGTTCTTGTAGTTTGGATGATATTTGTAATTTGTTTAAGAAGGAGAATGAGTGATCGTTTTAGATTTTCAAATGCCTTGCTACCTTTAGTTTTGACGAGTTATTTAGTGGCATTTGACTTGGGGACAAACTATGTTGCGGGCGCTATTCCAGTATTAAACGATGGGATAGGGTTACATAGTAAATTTGCTTATTATATTATTGGCGAAGATGGTTGGAGTTTAGAATTGTTTAAAAGAATTTATGATTATTCATTTACTATAAGTATTATACTTACCCTTTTATATATTGGTGCACTTTTCCTAACACCTAAAAGATCCCACTGATAGACTAGAAAATCTTTAGCTAATGCTTAGTGGGGTTTGCTGCACTATTTGTCTCTGTTAGTAGAGGCGCTTTATCTGTTCATTCATTTTTGATTTTTAGATTTATACCTGCAGTAGATAGATATAACATATTTATAACTTTAACAATAGCAAGGAAAATATGTACAATAATCACTTCTACTGTCCAAGGTTCATACTGCTAATTATTCCATTCCCATAATCCTCGATTTTATAATTTTGCTTCCTGCCTAACGAACATTTTCTCAAGCATTCCCACTAGACTTAGAAAAATCTTATCAGTTGAAAATTTGGAAACTCCTCATGAACTTTCTGATCTGTTATCGGTTGCTATTTAGTTTTTATAGTTAAAACATGAAAGGTTCTCAGCCTAACAAAGATTGGCTGAGAATTTTTCCATCAGCTTAATTTGCAGGGTAAGAAATCATTAGTTGGATTTAATAATGAAAGATTTACTGTAGATGGAAATGACACGGAAATAATGTAAAAAAATGTATTGTTTTGGAAGGTAATGCAAACTAAATGTAGAAGTAAATGCAAATATTATTAATTTTGGATATATTGGACAGATAAATCTTACATTTCAATAAAAAGGAGGATTTTTGTCTTGGGATAGAGGTGAAAATGATTGGCAGGGAGGAAATTGCTGTATCATTTGATTATTCAAAAGAAAAGGTGGATATAGTTAGAAGAATTGATGGACGAAAGTGGGATCCAGAAAATAAGTATTGGATTATTCCCCATAATATCGAAACAATAAAGCAAATCGTTAAGCTTTTTGAGAAAGAAGAAGTTATTTGTTACGATGAACTAAATAGCATTTTATCCTCTTACCGAAATGTATGGACAAGTCATGACGATACTTTAGACAAGATGGATAAATTGCTGAAAATGAAAGGGTATAGTACCAAAACAATAAAAGCGTATATTGGTCACAGTAGACGCTTCTTAGATAATAATAACAAGAAAGCCGAACTAATTTCTCAAGAAGATGTCGAAGAATATATAATTCTTTTATTAAATGGGAATTCTCATGCATATGTTAACCAATCGCTAAGTGCAATTAAGTTTTTACTTACATATGTACTAAATAAAGAAAGAATTATCTATGAAATTCCCCGTCCTAAAAAAGAGAAGAAGTTGCCTATCATTTTAAGCCAGGATGAAGTTTTGGCAATACTGAGCTCAATTTCGAACCTGAAGCATAAAGCTATTCTGTATCTCGTATATTCTGCTGGTCTGCGTGTAGGTGAGGTTGTGCGGTTAAAAATTAATGATATTGATAGCCAAAGGATGTTGATCCATGTTCGGCAAGGAAAAGGAAGAAAGGATAGATATACTCTCTTATCTGGATTAACACTTGATATATTAAGGGAATATGTAAGAATGGAAAAACCAAAGGGTTGGCTTTTTCCAGGAGGAAAAGATGGAAGGTTTTTGACGGAACGTGCTGTGCAAAAAGTTTTTTATAATGCATGTCAAGAAGCGAATATGTCAAAGAATGTGACGGTACATTCCTTGAGGCACTCTTTTGCAACACATTTACTGGAGGAGGGTACCGATTTAAGATATATACAGGAGTTATTGGGACATAGCAGCTCAAAAACCACAGAGATTTATACACATGTAACACAGGCTAGTATAAGCAGAATAAAGAGTCCATTAGATCGAATTGTAAATAAATAAAAGTAAACCCATAGTAAATATTCACGAACCAAAGTTCGCAAATACCACCGTATTGGCATAATAAACGAACCAAGGTTCGCAGATGCAATAGATAGGACGGAAATTGCTCGCTGCGCTCACAATTCCGTCCTATCGTGGCGCGGGTTACACCCGCTGATAGGCGGGTTCGCGCTAAAGCGCTCCCAACATCGCCTATCAGCAGGTTTGCAAAATTGCTTTTCCGGACAAGAAAACCCTTGTCCTCCAAAGCAACTTCGCAAACCCGCGCCACGTTAGCCGAAATAACCTATATAAAAGAAAATAGTGGGATACCCACTATTAATTGAATTTAATCTGAAGTTCCTTGCCCAAGGCGTGTGCTATTTTGTGTAATAATTCAACGCTTGCATTATACTCGCCGCTTTCTAAACGAGAAATTGCAGATTGTTTTGTTCCAATTTTATCAGCTAGTTGTTTTTGACTTAAGCCTTGTTCAATCCGAAACTTAATTAGCTCTTTTTTGATATCATAAAGAGGTTTTAATCTATCATATTCTTCTTTAACTTCCGGGCATTGTAACAATTTAGCTTTTACTTCTTCGTGGTTCATGTTTGGTCACTCCTTTGGAGATAGTTTTTCATTCTCTTCAAAGCAATATTAATATCCTTCTTAGGAGTTTTATCAGTAGTTTTTCTAAAAGCATGCAGGAGGACAAATCTTCCTTTAGAATAATGAAAATATAGAATTCGGAAGTTATTAGAACTATGCTTTATCCTTAGTTCCCATAACCCATCAGCAGCTTTAATACTTCTTATGTGGGGTAGACCAAGTGTAAAACCAAACTCGGAGAGCAAATCAATTTCTCTTAATACTTTAGCCTGCTCTTTACTGCTAAGACTACAAACAAAATCAAAAACAGGAGATTTACCTATTTCTGTATAATACTCAACTAAATACACTTTTATCACCCTATCACACTTATATTATATAACATATATGTTATATATTCAAGAAAAACCGGGGTTACTCCGGCTAACACGAGGATTTGCAGCTCCGGCTTGGCGCCTCCGACCTAACTTGACAGTTGTCATGCCTTTTGCTAATTGAGGGGTAGGCTTTTGAGGGCAAAAGTCAAGCCAACCGCCAAGTTCACAAATCCCGGGAACGTTATATAACATGGGAGGCAAGTCCGCCGCGTCCTGCGGCGGGGTATATATGTGTGATTTTAGGGGTTTTTCTATTATGTGCAAGTACGTTATTGCGAATTTTTAGATTTTATATCTTGGCTGCGGAGGTTATTTATATGTTTAATGAGATTTGTATATATGAAGTAAAACTTGACAAGCAAGATGAAGTTGAAGAACTTATGAAAGAGGTAGCTGTATTTTATAAAGAACAGCAAGGTGTTATTGATGTAAAATATATCAAGAGAACCCATCGGCAAAAAGACTTTAATGCAGTAAAATCAGGTGAACCCCCCATTAAGTTAACACGCTACGTGGGCAAAGTTACCTATATGCTATATTGGGTGGTTGAAAATGAAGAAGCACATGCAACGGTTTCAAAACTTGGATTAGAAAAATTTTACAAAAGATGGAATCGCTGTTTGACAATCATGCCTAAAATCTTGCTTGGGGAAAATATTGTGTAAATCAAATGCCTAAACAGTGATAAAAAATAAGCAGCATTATCTTTAATGTTTATGTAATAGGTAGCATGTTTGGGGTTTAAGGGGTCGACGTCCTGTCGACCTCTGAACAGGCGGGACCTCCCACGTTACATAACACGAGGATTTGCGGCTTCGGCTGCGCCTTCGACCTAACTTGACGATTGTCATGCCTTTTGCTAATAGTGGGTAGACTTTTGAGAGCAAAAGTTATGCCAACCGCCAAGTTCGCAAATCCCGGGAACGTTATCCAAAACCGCTAAGCTGTAAAGTGCTGTTTGAAAGACGAACCTCGGATCAATTTCTCTTCTAGGGTTATAAATAGTTCTTTTGGAAGAACAACAATTTAAGATGGAGGTCTACTTTTATGAAAATAAATATTACTAATAAAGAATATTTAATTCTTCTTGACATTCTTTATATTGCAGATTGGATTATGCATGGATTTTACACAGAAGATAGGGTAGCAACAAAAAAGTATAGGGATTTGGAGCAGAAGTTGTTTTCATTAGCTAAGGAGTTTGGCGCAGATGACCTTATTAAACCAGACGGTAAAGATGGAGAGTTCTTTGCTACGAGGAAGTTTGAAGATGAATCGCTGGCCTTGGAATATATCGAAGAATACGAAGAAGAATCTTTTTGGGACGAGTTAATTGAACGCCTAGCGGAGAGGGATCTTGTACATAAATATGGTCCTGAAATAATGAAACTGATTTTCGAAGCTGAAGATATTCACGATGAGTTAGAGAATTTTAAAGAGAAATATGCCAAGGAATTTGAGAAAAATGGACTTAAAAATCTGCGGTTGTCTTGATCAGTATTAAAGTCTTAGGTTTTGCATGAGATTTTTTGCCGCGGCATCGGATAACACGAGCATTCCCACAAGGGGCGGTGGGGCAAGTCTATGGGGTGAGCCGCCCACATCTCCTCTGTCACAAGACTTGCATGTGGGGATGGTAGTCGGGGTAGCAAGTCTTGCGCCAGCCCTTGTGGGACGGACACGCCGGGAATGCCGAGGACGATAGGACGGAAATTGCTCGCTGCGCTCACAATTCCGTCCTATCGTGGCGCGGGTTACACCC
>LOER01000007.1 GCA_001515945.1 Desulfitibacter sp. BRH_c19 | reverse complement strand
TCTTGAAATGGGACTAAAAGGTCTTGAAGCAAGACAGCAGAATCTTGAAATGATGATTGAACATGACATAAAGTCAAAAATAGATGTCCTTTTTGATGGCCATGAACAAACCAGACAACAGTTAAATCGCATTGAAAAGGAAGTTTCCAGACATGAAGAAATTATCCTAAGAAGAATTAGATAATCTGCATTATAATATTGTCCCACATGTTTCTGAATCGGCTATTTGGACGAATATTTGTGCCGACTTGAAATCTGAGTCAATAAAAAGAATATAGTTCAAACTCTATTAAAGTATAAGTAGACAAAACCGCCTTCTAGGTCGGTTTTTTTCTTTTTCACCTCTGGGGTTTATCATGTAAATAACTTCAAAAGAGAGGAGGTGAAAATACATGCCAGTTATTAGTTCAGTTATAGACTCAGGGTTAAAAGTGTTGGTACAGACAGGTATGGATGACGATGGATTACCAGTTGTTCGTTCTAGGAACTTCAGTAGGGTAAAGCCAGAAGCAACTGACGAAGCAATTTACAATGTTGGTGATCAACTTGGACAGCTTCAGCAGTATCCTGTTACTGCCATCAGAAAGGTTACAGAAAGTGACCTGATTTTCGAGTAATGTCAATCTAATGGATGAAAATGGGGAGAAACCGTAAGGGAAGAAAGGGGGTGAACTTAAGTGATTACTACTAGATTAGAACTACAGTTTTTAAATGAAGCAGGAACCAGGTCAACTATAGGCCTGGTGGATCCTAAAGTAGATTTAACCGATATTGAGGTTAAGGCTGCTATGGATGCCATTCTAGCTGAGGATGTTTTTACATCCCCCAGAGGTGATTTGGTTGCAGTATCCGGAGCAAGAATTGTTTCCAGAGAGGTTACCGAATTCGCAATAGTGGAGGAGTAAGATTTTAAGTTGGACAGTTGTACAGGGGGCAGGGGTTAGGTTTTATTCTGACTCCTGGCTTCTGACTTCTGAATTTTTGTTATCCGGAGGTGAAAATATGGAAATGATTTTAACCCAGGTGGGGAATTTTGGCTTTCCAATGGTTGTAGCCATATATCTCCTGGTAAGGGTTGAAAAGAAACTAGATGAATTAACCATAGCTATAAATGAACTTGGAAGGGTGGTTGAGAAGAATGTGTCCTAGAGAATTCATTGTACTGCACCATACAGGTGCTGAGGAAACAGATGCTGAGCATGTAAAAAGAAATCACCTACAAAAAGGTTTCAGGGATATTGGCTATAACTATATCATAGAAAATAATGGTAAGGTCATAACTGGAAGACCCTTGGATATTCCAGGGGCCCATTGTATAGGTGATAGGATGAATTTTAGGAGTATTGGAGTGGCTCTGATAGGCAATTTTGAGGAACGTAGCCCCTATGCCGAACAAATCAATAGTCTTATTCCACTACTCCAAGGGCTTCAGTTGAAGCATTCTATTAAACTAGAGAACATATTATTACACAAGCTTGTCAAAGGAAGCAGTACAAAGTGTCCAGGCAAGCTCTTCAACTGGAATGAAATAAAGCTAGCGTTGTATCCAGATGTTCCCTGGATGTGGCAGGTGAAGGTTGGAACTTATTTCGATAAAAATATAGCTTTAAATACTGTAACGGCTCTAAGGGATATGGGATTTCCGGCCTTAATAGAAAGAATTAATATAGAAGATCAGGTAAAAACTGTATTGACAACGAACAAATGTTCGATTTATAATTAGGTCAGCTAGGAGGTGGGATAAATGGAAAAGTTATCCTTTGAAGGAATATGGCAGAATATTAACTGCTTGGTACCAATTTATAGTGAAAATGGAGCTAATATGACAGAGGTTCATCTTGATGATGGTACAGTTGCTATAGATGGGAGAAAAATCTGTACAGTTATTAAGAATTTGGCCAAGTTTTTTACAGTAGATGTGGAAACGGCTCGTGCGAAGTATTCAAAGCTTGTGGATAGAAAGCTATCAGTACCAATACCCCTGCATCAGGACCTTGTACTTGTACCAGTTAAGATAAGAAAGCCAATAGCAAGGGAGGATGGAGCCTGGGGATACGTTGTCCTTTCAAAAATAGTTTGCTATACTAAGCATCCTGAGAAGGATAAGACTATCTGGATATTCTTTGATAATGAATTATACGTTGACGCATTGCTTTTGACACGCAGCTTTCAAATAATATTGGAGAGTGCCAAGAAAGTAAACCGGGCTTACAGACACTTGCATTTAATTACAGTAATAAATAATAATGATGATCTTCTAAAGGAAGAGTTCATAAAGTACTGTTTTATCCCATTCATGGAAAAAAACCTATTGCAATACAGGCTAATGGCAAAGAAGGACAGAGAAAAAATTCAACTATAACTAGTAAATAACCTGGAATTTTTTCCGGGTTATATTTTATTAAAGCTTCTGACTATTCCAATACAGATGCATTGCAACTTATATTTGCTAATTTAATCCATGAAGGATAGAAAGATGGGAGGATATAATTTAATGTATATTTTACATTTTTATTGTAAATAAATATAAGTATACATTACAATATTGTTTACAAAAATGCAGATAAGACGTATAATCTCTATGGAAGGTGATAACTATGGCAATAACCAGTACGGAAAACATATTGAAGGTATTAAGTGCGTATAATCCTTGGTGGAGAAGTGGTATAGTGCGTTCAGAGTTTAGTAAACAATACAAAAGATTTGCCTACCATGAAGCGATCAAACTCATTGACCACGAAGACATACGACGTGCTGTTATTTTGACGGGAACTAGACGAGTAGGGAAAACCACTATTCAATATCAAATAATAGAAACTTTACTTGCTCGAGGAATTGATCCCAAACGAATTATTTTTATTTCGTTGGATCATCCCCTTTTAAAGTTATGCAAGCTAAACGAAATATTAGAGTGCTATCATGAAAATCTATATGGTGAGTTGGATGCTTACTACTTTTTTGATGAAGTTCAATATGCTTCAGATTGGGATCAATGGGTAAAGACGCTATATGATACACAGCCTCTTTCAAGAATTGTAGCTACTGGCTCAGCGAGTCCGGTGTTAGTTAAAAAGGCGGCAGAAAGCGGAGCAGGACGTTGGACTGTATTGCAGGTACCGACTTTATCTTTCTATGAGTATTGCGAATTATTAAATGTTGAAGATAGACCACAGTTATCGCCTGATATCAGGCCAACAGGATTAATGCACCTTAATAAAAGTGAATGGAATGACTTATTTACTAGGTTATCTGTCTTGCAAAAGCATTTCAATCGCTATATGCAAGTAGGTGGGTTTCCCGAGTTGGCATTATCAAAAGATGATTTTTTAGCACAGAATATCATGCGTGAGGATGTTGTGGATAAGGTTCTCAAACGGGATATTCCTGCTCTGTATAACATCAGAAACTCAACAGAGCTGGAACGTATTTTTCTGTATCTTTGCTATTGTTCTTCCAATATTATTGCAATTGATGCTATTGCAAAGGAGTTAAATAGTGTAAGCCGTGCTACAGTAGAAGATTATATCACTTATATGGAAAGTGCAAATCTAATTTATCGTAGCTATCCAGTAGATATGTCAGGCAAACAACTTCTAAAAGCTCGTTCAAAGATTTATGTTGCTGATCCGGCAATACGCAATGCAGTATTGATGCAAGATGATCTTTTAGTAAATCCTGAAGAAATGGGAATTATGGTTGAAACTGCAGTATATAAGCACGTTGCGGCATTTTATTACCAAAATACAACTCGCGTTGGTTATTATCGAGGTGGTAAAAAAGGTAAAAAAATTGATGTTGTAGTAGATTTTCCTAGAGGTAAAATTCTCATTGAGGTAAAATATCGCGAACAGGCACCTGTTGGGGAAAAGGATGCTATTTATGAATTAGCAGATCAAGCGTCTTGCTCAATAGTAATTACTAAACGAGTAGATGATTATGGAATACAAGCAACCAAAGGAGAAAAAAGTTTGCTCCGCATTCCTGCATTTGCGTTTTTGTATTTGCTTGGCAATGCTGAAAAGTATGGTTATAAGGGAAGTAAATCTTAAACCACCCTTTACAATCCAACATTGCTTTGATACAGGATAGAAAACTAGCTCTCCATAGACCTTAACTTCCAACCAACAGTCGCCCCGAATAGCAATAATTTCTACCAGTATTTTTCCAGTAGCTTCTTCTTTTAAGGAGTTTTCATCTAAGATATGCTGAGTAATGAAATAAAAGAAGAAAAAGCTTTCCTCTGGGAATAGAAGAAAGCATAATAGTTGTTATTTAATTTGTGCTTGAATTTTTTCTAATTCTTCGATGTAAGACCTGTAATTAATTCTATTGGCGAACCTTCTTTAAAAGCAGCAAACACGAAGAGCAGCTCATATAGTTCTACAAAAAAGAAGAAACCACTCCAGGGCATGGAGAGCTACTATAAAATACTAGGGACTACTGCTAATGCATCAGGAGATAAGATTAAAGAGACGCAGGTTAAAATACAGATAATAACATAACTCCCAGATAGGGGGATAGACATGCATTAATCATCCAATTGGATGGTGCATCCATCTGGACTACATTCAACCCCAATTTCATCTTCAATTCTAGATATTTGCTTTTGATACTCCTCTTTGTTTTCAGGCTTAAAAAAGTCAATATTGACAACGGCAATATAGACTGCGCTTTTTACGCAAGTTCTCAATAGCTCAACACCCAGCCATGCATCTCCTTTTACCGGCTTGTAGCAGATATGTACAACTTGCTCATAAGTATTCACAAGATCCAAAGCCATTTGAGCCATTTCCAAGGGTATTTCAATGGCTTTTTTTACTGCACCTGGCTCTTTAGCAATCACCTGCTTATATACTAAAATATCAGCATCTCCTAATTCCAAAAATTTCTGAGAAGCTTTTTCAGATTTATCAGCCAGTTCCTTCAACAGCTCATAATCACATTTAGGGATCTTCCTTAAGGTAATCTTGGCTGTTAGGCCAAGTAATGAAGCCCCTAAAGATCCCGTTACTGACAGAGAAGAACCAGCACTTGGTATTGGTTTTTCTGAATTTATCTTTTTTAGAAAATCCTTTATAACAAGACTACTAATATCCACTTCAATCAACTCCTTTAGGCTATTATATAGTATTTGCTTTAGTATTCAAATTTCTTACTACTTTCTTAACATATTCTTTGGTTTTACAATATTAATTCAAAAAAATCTTAAAGGATTTGTAGAAAAAAGTCAGAATTAGGATAGAATATGTAAAGTTTTCCAGATGTAGAAATGGTTAAAGATGGGTCGCCTATTACCGATATATAGAATAGGTCTTTTTTTAGATAAAAACTGGAATTGGAGGGTAACAATGAGTCTAATAGGAAGTATTTCTAAGGATGAATTTAGTATAAAAAGATTATTGATTTTTGTAGTTATATTAATGTTTCTTGCAATTCCAGCTTATGCAGAAGATTCAGAGGTAGTTATCAAAGCTAAATACCCGGATACTGATGGTATGTATGATGAGCATAGCCTTTTTTCAAGGGTTATTGATAATACTAGGAGATATTTTATCCGTATTACCTTTGATGACCCCGAAGGAGAGCTTTTTTTCAATGAATTTAATGGTCTAAATAATATAGTAACTTCAAGGCTTTTTCCTGCTGGTTCAGCCCATGCTAACCTGGTGGACCTTGATTTTTTGAATTACTTGACTGCCATGGAGCCGGAAGAGCGGGCAGAATACATAGATGAATATATTTTCAACAACAATCAGTCAGCCGGGGAGGCTTATCTGTATATTCCCATCAGGCTGCTTCAGGCTGGAACAACATATGATGTGATAGTTAATCCTAATATTGTTCTTCTTGAGAATGATGAAATACAATCCGGCAATTTAATGACTATCTGGTCGTTTAATACAATGTCTATACCATATATAACGGGAATATCCCCGGGTAGTGTGGTAGAAGGCTACGATGAGCAAAAATCGGTCATAATTAGTGGAGGCTTTTTTGCTGATAGTGTGGATGTATATTTTGGTGATACAAAGGCTTACAGGGCTTATCTAAGAAATAATGAAGATACACCTTATCTGGAAGTGTATTTGCCAAGGAGTAAAAAGAGACTTGAAGCCGGTATGTATGATGTAACCGTTGAAAATAGTTCAAGCCATGAACAACTGTACAATGGAGTCTTTAGTGTTCTTCCAGAAGGTGATCATCTTCCAAATGCTGATTACAGAGTGAAAAATGAAATCAGGCAGGGTGATGTAATAAGTTCAATCAGAACTAGTGAAGATACGCTGGTTTTATCATCTCGCTATAGAGATGCTAGGAGGCTTGAGTTTAACCTTGATGAGCTGATGGGTGAAGATGTGCTGGTACGTAAAGTTGAGTTTGAGGGCCGCCGTAGTGGTGATAGAATTAGTGAACTTATTACTAGGTCTAAATGGGCTGATATAACAGTTTCTAGCTTATCAGCTTCTAGTAGCTCTAGAAATGAAAAAGCTACTATTAGTTTAGGAAGGGTAGAACCTTTTTTAGCCCAGTCCATTCAAACAAGTTTGTGGGAAAGAAGTATAAAATCAGAATTAATTCAGGTAGTAACTGATAATTGTAGATTTGAAAGGGCAAGAATTTCAATTCCATTTAGTAATAGTAGCGGTGATAACCTCAAGGTGTTACGCTATGATGAGATTACCAGGCGTTGGTATAATGTAGACTACTATACAGTCAACCTTGTTGATAGAAGGATAGTGCTGCAGAGCTTTAGCCCTGGAATTTTTGTAGTGGTTGAATAGGAGAATGGGGGAAGATGTCATGTTGGGGAAAACCACAAAAAGGATTATTAAGAAAATCATAAGCTGCACTCTGCTCTTCTTCTTCGCCTTTACAATGCTGCCGGTAAATATGCCGATTGCTAAGGCTGATGATAGTAGAAGGGTAACTATTAGAAATACCTTTGAAAATTTTAACCATACTAGAAAGGTTATTGAAATCCAGGATGTTCGAATAGAAGCGTTGATTAATAAGGAACTTACATTAATAACTGATGAAGGTGAGCCTATTAACCCTGATATTGATGATTTTGGGTCTTTGATATTGGCTAGGATAGATATGGATGAAGAATCTAATATCGTGCGGGCGGTCTTATCAGGTGAAGAATTATTATCAGGCACTCCTGGAAATCCTGAAGACCCACCAGTCTATAATGATGTTAATATAATATATGAAAATGTTAACGAAGGTTCTATTCCGGTAATTACCTCTTTAGAAAAATCCATTGTGGATGTGGATGAAGAGATAATCATAAAGGGTTCTGCAACTTTAGTGAATCTAGTAATTAATGCAGAAGATTATATAATAATGGTTGGGAGCGTTGAAGCACAAGCGGAAGAAATTATTGGCCAGACTAATCAGGTGAATCTTATTCCCAAAAACCCTGCACAACCATTTACCCCGGGAACTAAGAATATAAGTATTGCCAGGGAAAGAGCTGCAGTAGATGAAGATGATTATACCCTGGAAGTTGTTTTTGTTTATAGTAATGCTGTGAGGATTGCAGGAGATCTGGCACTTGATGGAATGACCATGTTTCCCAATGCGGGTCAGCCGGGAAGTGATGTTCAATTTACCAGGCAAAACTTCAATCAAGACTATGATATATATTTTATTAGTGATTTGGACAATCCGAACCTTTTTACAGTAGCAAACATGGCAACAAACTTTCGGCGTGTGCAAAGACAAGATGGAGATGATGTTATTACTGTGGAAGTACCGGATGTGGCTGCCGGTCCATATCATATTGTATTTACTAATGCTAATTCTCAGCAAAGTTTACATTCCACATTCGTATACGACCAAGAGTTTACAGTTTTTCGAATTGGAAATGAACCCAGGATTGTAAGCATCCAACCTGACAATGCCATATCTAGAAATCCAAGGGAGGTAACCATTTCCGGTTATGATTTTGCCCAACATAATATACCTGATTTTAACCCTGATGCCGATCTAGAGGATGAGAGTTTTGAGATTCAAAATGGGGTTATAGTTATGGATTATGGAACTGGTAAGTTAGAGTTGGGAGGAGATACTTACGATGTATCTGTAACTAGACAGTATACTGTAACTATTGGTGACAAATTAGATATCATAGAGTTCATCTTTGATCCTGATGATTTAGGAGCAATCAATAGATTCATAGTAAAAACGAGAAACTTTGGTCTTGAGGAGGAACAAATCCATGATGTAGTTGTAAGAATGGAGACAAAGATTGAATTTATTGACGAGGATAGGACAGACTTGGATATTGTCAAAGAAGTGATTGAGGAAGATGGTTTTACATATCATCCTTCGACTGTTGTCCCTAATGTTATAGAAGTCATACCTTCGGTTATACCTATTACAGAAGATGCAGATGGAGATTACTATATACACCCATCTGTGGGAGATGAGCTGCTGATAGCTGTTAAGGGTGATAATTTTCTGGTTACCCGTTATTTTGACGAAAACGGAATAGAAAGAATCAGCAAACCCATAATACGCATTGGTGGCGTAGATATTAATCCTAATCTTTCAGGAAGTGGAGTTTATGATCCGATTGAGAATACTTATGTTCCATTGGAATATGAGGTGCTTAAAAATGGAGTGGAAGTTGCTGGTACTCCCGGCAATGAGATAGGTGATACTATTTTAATCTATGTTAAAACCGGTTTAGATAGCGCTACGTCTTTTCCAGTATTATCTGAGACAAGCAGAAGTATTACAATTTTTAACCCTCAACGTGGCAGCGATATTTTTGAAAATCAGGAATCTTTTGAAATGATAAGTTTTAAGGTAATCAGCGTCAATGACTTTCCTAGAATAACCTATGTGGATCCCAGTCTGGTTACTGTAGACGGAGGGGTTCCTGTTTGGATTACAGGTAGTAATCTACGTCCAGGTGCCAAGGTTTATATAGATGGCAAGGAAGTTACTGACATTGAATTTTCAGGAGATAATCAGTTTATCGCCTTTATTGCACCTCCGGGTAGACCAGGAGTTACCCAGCTCCAGATCATAAACCCTGAAGGCGGAATAGCTACACATCCATTTACATATTCGTCTACCTATACTGAACCCCAGTTATATTTCATTAATCCCGAAGAGGGGACCACTAATACACTAGTTACTATGAAAGGGGAGAGCTTTTTAAGACCGGACCCTACTGTTGTCGTCGATGATATAACTAACATTGATGAGTTTTTGATGTACAGGCTTATTGGCAGCAGGGTTCTTATGGATGGGCATGATATTAACAAATACAATAGAAAGCCTAACAACAAAATTGAGTTAATTCCCTTTGTTGAGGATGACTTTATTGTCAGAGATAATGTTTTTGAGTATCGAGAGAATATTGCACAACTTGAACTGGGAAGCAATTTCAATAGTGTTTTGCTGGTTGATGAAAATACGAATAAATTCTATCGAATAATTCGTGATGTTCAAAACAATTATGTAATTGAAGATGGACTTGGAAACCGCTATACTGTTGGCTACGATATAGATAGTGAAGTCTTTACTGCTGTAAGAGCAAGCTATATTTATGAAATAGAATTTCCGCAAAAAGGAGAAATAGCCTTAATAGATAGTGAGGGTGAGATTTACCTTTCATTGACAGCCTATACCCCTTATCTTATAGAAATGGTTGAAGGCTACCATGAGATAACAGGCAGCAAAGTGCAGTATATTGATAGCAGTACGCTGACATTTACAGTACCGGTACTAGCTGGTAGCCCCTGGACTGGACCAGGCTATTATGATGTTACAATCATTAACCCTGATATTAAGAGTCAAACTTTAACTGATGCTTTTCGCTATTTTTCATCACCGATGATTTTCCCGGTTGTAAAGGATGTAAGACCTGATCAGGGGCCTGACAGTGGCGGAAATATAATTACTTTTATTCTTGATGATTCTAATGAAACCTACAAATTTGTGGATACTGGTAATCAAAAGACAAAGGTATTTTTGGGTAGTCAGCAGGTTCCTACCGGGGATGTTGAGGTTTCCTTTGATGGCCGAGAAATGCAAGTTAGGGTGCCCGCTTATGATGAGGATATTAAAGAGAAGGGTACAGATAGAATTATAGTGCCCATAGTTTTGGTTAACCCTGATGGGGGTACCTTTAATATTTCATATGATAAACCCCTACATGTGGAAAGGGAAAATATAGATACTGATCGTGTTATTCGCGGTTATACCTATGTTGTTCCCACAAGTAATCCTGTAATCGATTATATTTCCCCTGTAGAGGAGGCTGCATCTGGCGGTTATGTTGTTGAAATCTTTGGAAGCGATTTTAGAGATTTTGAACCCTTCACAGATATAAATGGAAATTTCAGGTACGACCAAGGAGAGTTCTTTACAGATTTGGATGGTGACGGAGAGTATACAGCCAAGGCACCGAAGGATTCAGATTATCAGGCTCCTTCCAAGTATAACTCAGACTATCAAATTCTTACATCAGTTCTTTTACCTAAGGTTTATTTTGGAAATAAAGAAGCTGAAATTGTTGAGTTTAATTATGGATATCTCCAGGTAATTGTGCCCCCCGGAGTAGATGGATCGGTAGATGTATATGTAATCAATAATGATGCTGGTATTTCAAACAGTACTACATTTACCTATAAAATATTAAAGCCTGAAATAACAAGTATTGTGCCTGGCGAGGCTAGTAAATATGGTGGAGATCGGGTGGAAATATTAGGAAATGAATTTGCAGAGAGCTCTATAACCCTTTTAAGACCTGATTATGATACTGAAACAGGCTATTCTGTTGCCGAGCAAAAGAATTTGACCATGGTGAAGGTAGGAGATAGGACTAACAAAGATCTGCCAAGGGAGGACGAAAATTCTGGAGTAATCATGTCCCACAGAGCGACTGTCAGATTACCTGGTGGGCTTATTACCCAGTATGATGGCTCAGGAGATGGAGTGCTTCGAGTATCCATCATGCTTGACGGAAAAACATATACCCATGAATACAGAGGTGTTAGGTCAGAACCTGTTTTTATTAATACTACAGATTTACTATCTGAAGGTACTGCTTATCCATTTGAGGAATTAATTCGCTTTGAAATTGTAGAAAATCGCCTTCTAGTTGATGCTGGGTATGCCCCTGCAGTTGAATACTTTGGGAGCTATCACTTGATTGTTCATACTCCTGCTTATTATACAGTTGGACAAGTAAATCTTTATGTTGTTAACCCAGATGGAAGTATCGCTCAGGGTGAATTAGAGTATCTTAATCCTGACAGCCGACCTTATATTGTCAATATGACAATGGACGGCAGAGACCCTGTGCCTGACGATGAACAGGACGTGCTGGTACTTAATTTAAATTACAGGGGTGGAAATACCGTCAGTATCATAGGTGGTGACTTTAGGGAAGGTGCAGTGGTTCAGATTTCTAATATCATGATAATTCCCTCGGATGATATTTATTTAACTTATAATCTACCTACAAGATTAACGTTTACTGTTCCTGAAGTGCCTGAGGATAGAGTAGGGCAGCTTTTTAGGGTAACTGTGATTAATGAGGATGGCGGTAGTGCATCTTCTGATGAGGTCCAGCCCAAGCCGATTTACATTAAATTTATCAAGGGCGAATCTTTTCCTGAAGTGGAGAGTGTTACACCTGATAAGGGTCCCGCAAAGGGAGGTACACAGGTAATAATTGTTGGAAAAGACTTTAGAGAGGATCACCTTGGCAACCCGCCATTAGTATTTTTTGGTGAGGTCCAAATTGCTCCCCATAATGTAACTAGACTAGATTACAGGACCATACGTGTTGTAACACCTCCTAATGTTCCAGGTCCTGTGGAAGTAAAAATAGAAAATTACGATGGTGCTGTGTCTAGACCGAGTGGAATTTTCTATTATATAAGCAGTCCTACTATTAGTGCGCTTGTGGACCCTGATGATCCTACTGAGACAAGTCTGATTACCAACATTTCTGTTGAAGGGGGACAGAGCATTAAGTTAAAGGGAGCAGGATATGAGATTGATTCTAGAATTGTCTTTAATCCTGAAATTAAAGCTCTGGCAACAGGGGAAAGCGAAGATGGTAAAAATATTATATATATTGATGGTGAACCGTATCAACTCCTGTCTGGAGTTGATGGCACCCTGGAGGAATTTATAGATAGCGAAACCATGATTATTGAAACTCCATTGGGACGACTTAATGACAGGGGTGTGATAGTGATTAATAGTGATGGTGGAGCTACAGATATTTATGAAGATATCAGCTATGCTCTTCCAGATTTGACAGCACCCCATAGTGTAGCAGCTGAACTTGTCTATGATAGATATATACGGGTTCATTGGAGTGAGGTGCAGGGTGCTGAAGAGTATGAAATTTTTGTTATAGTTGATGATCAACCAATGGAATTTTTAGTTTCTACTAAATTAACAAGTTATCTCTATAGCAACTTGGAACCGAGAACTGATTACAGATTTGTGATAAAAGCAGTAGGAAACTTTGGTTCATCTCCGCCTTCAATTGAGAGCAATGAGGTAACTACTGGAAGAAGCGTTGGTTATCCAGATGATGATGGAGCGATAAATGAAAATACTCAATTTACAAGGGTCGGTCAAAGGGCAGATGTTAACATTGGCACCAAGGATTTTGATGATAAGGATATTGTCATTGATCTGTTAAGAGGAGAGCTTGCGGGTAGTAATGAGATAGTTATCAGCATACCAGCTTCAGTTATAGCTAACAACAGAGCAAAGGATATTAATGTAATTGGTAAGGATTTCTCAATTAAGTTTAATCCAAGTGCCTTTAATAATACTACTGTCAATAGTAATAAAAGCAGGGATGATGCTGGGGCCCGTTTTAGAATAGCTCCAATAAATGAAAACCTTAATGTTACTGGTGGGAATTACTTATCCACCCCCTATCTTCTAGAAGCAAATATTTATCTAGGTAGGGAAAACATTAAAATAGATTACCTTCGCTCTTTTATCAACCTCAGTATGGATTTTGATAAACCAAAGGCTGATATGAGAAGGCTAGATGATTTTAAATTGCACATGTATGATGAGAATAGGGGTATCTGGGAGCCTATTGAGTACAACATGTATGAAGCAGGTTCGAGTACAATTACAGCTGTTACAGACAGGCTTGGAAGATATCTTATTATAGGGAGCAGGAGGTAGTAGCGATGAAGAGATCATTTAGATTTATCTTACTGTTAGTGCTAATTGTGTTAGTGGGTTCCATTGCATCTGCACAGTTGTATTCTAATTTTAGGCAAGGTACTGTAGAAGGATTTTTGCTGGACAGAGGTAGTGACTTTGTACTTTTTGAAGAATATGATGGAACCATCTACAACCTTCCTGTTGGAGAAAGTGCTCGATTTGAAATTGACAATAGGCCAGTAAACCTTGCTGATTTTTTGCCAGGCATAGAAGTTTATGTTCAGGTTAGAGATGGTAAGGTTGAATTTTTGGAGGGATACTCAACTGCAAACCTGGGATATATAACTCCAGGGCGCAAGGTAAGAAGTGGCGTAGTCGCTAGAATAGATAGGGACCAAATCCAGGTAAGTTTGGCTACAGGGGAGCAGGAAACATTTTTCATATCGCCTGTAACTCTAGTTCAAAAAAAAGGAGTTAGGGTTACTTTAGATGTGCTTTATGTAGGAGATAGGATTAAGCTTTACTTTGATGAAGTGGATAGTAGGGTTGCTAGTAGAATAGAAATTGAAGGGGACTCCATTCGTATTAATAATATTTATAAGGGAACCCTTAATGTTTCTAATAGATTTACTAACTCCATTTCCTTGGAGGATGTTCATTTATTTGAAAACGGTGATTGGCAAAAATATAATAATCACATGAGTCTTCCATATACTTTGGATATCCCCTTGTTTGCAGGCGGCTATCAGATCCCACTTACTAATTTTAGCTATTATTCTGGAAGCACAGTATATATGGTAACAAAGGATTTTTTTAATACTGAAAGAATTGAAAGGATGCTCATAAAAAATAACTATGAATCTTTTTATAATGATAAGATACAGGATATAAACTGGTATACCCAAGGCTTTGAGCTAAGTAACAACAGGAACTTCCATTTTAACGACAGCACAGTTGTTATCAAAAATGACAGATTAGTAGATATGTATTCTTTAACTTCCCAGGCTGATGCTTTTGTAATAAGCGATGGTTATGGTGATAGCAGATTGGCCAGCTTGGTTTATATTTTGAATGAGGATATCAATAATTCTACTATTGGTAATCACCAATTATATGTAGGAAGACTTGAGATGGTTGTTGAGGATCTGGTCAGGATAGATGATTTCTTTATTTTGAATAAAAATCAATGGGAAGGCTTTGATGAAGAAAAGGAGCTTTTCTACGACAATGATACTTTCATTTATGATATGGAAACTGATACATATCTAACAACCAAGGAATTCTATTCAACGGATTATAGTGTAGATGAGGATAGCCGTTATGCTAGAAATAATAATTTAAAAAGCTGGTATGGATATATCTATACTGATGGTGATCGGATAGCTTCTATAGGTTTAATGAAAGATCTTGATTCTCTTCTAAAGCAAAGAGTTACTAATGGGATTATTGAGGTTATTGAGGATGATCGCAATGTGGGCTGGACAACAACATTAAGGAATGCTAATGATTGGAGCAATAGACATGAAGAGTGGGTTCCCAAGAATTCTTCTTTAAGGGTTAATCTAGAAGGAGCTATTGTAATAAAGGATGGAAAGCTTATATTACCCGAGGAATTGAAAATAGGAGACAGGCTGTATCTAGTAAGGGATGATTTCAGGGGTAAGGTGGTCATAGTAAAATAAAGTCTGAAGGCAGTATTGCTTGGTCACCAGAGTTAGCAGCTACTTACATAGGAAAAGGGCATATTATGCTCACCTGGCAATTAAATTTTAGCAATTCTAGAGTTTATTTCAATCATAAAGCCTATGCTTTGCAAACTCGCTTCACTCAAACAAGCAAATCATTACGTCTTTTTAGCTTTCATAAACTAAGAATTGCAAAATAATTTAATTATGGTTCGCTCCATACGCCATTTCCCTGTATTCTGGCTTCTGACTTCTGTATTCTAAAACAAACAACTGGGGGTTGCTGCATGAAATATTTAAAGCTACTTAGATTTATGACAATAGTATTGGTGTTGATAGCTGTTGGTGGAGTTGGATTAGCAGTACCTCCTGATTTTTTAGGTGGAGTATATAATGAATACGAGTATGAAGAATATATATTTATTAGTGGTGAACCCATTAAGTTTGTGGGTACGGTAAAAGTTACTGAACCTGAAATGGGAACCAGCGCCTCACTAACCAATAGCTATCGGTTTACCTTAGAACCAGAAGACAAATCAATGCAAGGCAAGATTGACCGAACAATGTCCTATAATACTACCTTTACTGATAGGCCTGATAAGGGGCAAACTTTGGGACAGACTGAGATATCAAGCTACAAAGAGACAATTGAGATAAATGGGGACAAATATGTCCTTGCTGATTATTTTTTCTCGAAATCTGATGTCATAGATAATAGACCTGCAGCCAAATATTATTTAGGCAATATTACAGGTAAGAAAATATACAACATTAATAGTGGTCAGGGAAGAGTGATGATTGATATTTCTGGAGGAAATGTGGGCTATGAGAATTTTTGGGGAAAGACTGAAACTCAGATAATAAATTATGTTATTAATACTGAAAGAGAGCTGTTGATAGAGGGTGAGGATGATGAAGAAGATATCACAGAGGAAATTGCCTGGGGAGGTTCTTATAAAGTCCAAGCGTCAGACAGCACTCACAAAAACCTGATTTATTCTGAAAGTAGCCCAAGCTTGATCAGCTTTGAAGGGGGACATGTTAGAACAACCAATAGAGAAATGGTCTCAATGTATGATTATAATCTGCCCAGGATGGTTAAGGGAAGTCCTCTTGCAAGTGGTCGGGATAGGGGTGTCCTTCAGCTGTCAAAGAAGATGGTTCCAGAGCTTGAAAGCCTGATTGTTCCTAAATTCAGGGATGTTGGAGGCCATTGGTCTGAGGATAACATACGTAGAATGTATTCATTAGACGTTTTTGATAACATAGATGAATACTTTTTGCCTGATGTACCAATGACAAGGGTAGAATTTACAAAGGGAATAATTAGGGCCTGTAATATTAAGGTTGAGTCTAATGCTGAAGAAGAGGAAAGACCAACCAGAAGAACTAGATATGCCGAGCCTGAGGATGAAATATCTCCATTTA
Organism: Desulfitibacter sp. BRH_c19; assembly: GCA_001515945.1. NCBI lineage: Bacteria > Bacillati > Bacillota > Clostridia > Neomoorellales > Desulfitibacteraceae > Desulfitibacter > Desulfitibacter sp. BRH_c19. The sequence continues at coordinate 18,186 of LOER01000007.1, read as the reverse complement.
TAGATGTAGGTTCCACAGATCCGGACTTTAACTATGTTATGGAGGCACTTGATAAAGGAATTATTGAAGGTGTTTCAGCTATACAGTTTGGACCGAATGACCCTCTTACCCGTGCTCAAGCTGTTACAATTCTTATTCGGGCTCTGGGATTTGAGAGTAAAGCTCCAACACCCGGTTTTAGAACCCAATTTAGTGATGATGCAAGGATTCCAAATTGGGCTAAGGATAGTGTCTATGTTGCCCGGGAAGTTGGCCTGGTAGGCGGGGATACCGCCAATAATTTCAACCCTAATCAGGTGATGACACGGGCTGAAGCTGCAGCAATGCTTACAAGATTTCTGGAGTTTTTAGAGAAAGATTTACAAATAGATTACAGGGAAAATATTATACTTTTTAACTGACTAACTTGGCGTAAGTCTCCCATCTTCTACAAGTGGGAGTAACGCCAACTAAGCCATTCATTCGTAGCTCTAAAATTCAGCGGGAGTAAAAACTCCCCTGAATTAAGATCTTACTTCAATTAGTAATTATATCTAAAATTTGGAATAAATTCGTTTAGTTTTAAAGAGGATTCCTTAAACCTAAGAGAGAATAGTTGAAAATAGACTACTTCAATCTAATGTTTCTTTTAAAGAAGTAAATTAGGATCCTTTAGTTATTAGTGGTAGTAAAAAATTTAAGTTTGGGGGAAAGAGTATGAAGATTATGGGAAGGAAAATGGGGTTGCTACTATTGATTGGCCTTTTAGTAGTAGTCCTAGCAACACCAGCGGCTTTTGCTGATGGGGTGTCCTTATCTTTTAACGGTGAGGATTATGTAGCTGATATGTATTTGGAAAATGGTGTCAGCTATATTTCGGCAGATTCGTTAACTAGTACACTAGGAGTAACTGTTGAAGAGGAAGGCTATGTAGCTCTTCGTAACTTCTTTGAAAATCTCGGTGGAGAGGTAGAATGGGACAGTTCCAACAATCAAGTGATTGTGTTCTGGCAAGAATCAGTTAGTGATTTACCTGAGGGTGATTTATCTGCAGATGATTTAGTTGTCAAGTCTACAGAGCTATTACAGGAGTTTAATACATACAAGATGAGCGGAGATGCTGTAATTGTAATGGACATTACTACGCCAGAAGCTGCCGAAATGGCTGAAATGCCACAAATTCCTGAAATGAATATGACAATGGAAGGAGTATTTCAACAGGAACCAATGGCAATGTACATGAGACAAACCATGGAGATGCCTTTTGAAGAAATGGGCTTGACTGAAGAAGAGATGGCCATGTTTGAAGCGCAAAACACTATGGTTACTGAAATGGTATGGTATGATAATGCTATCTATCAAAAAATGCCAATGGCCGATCAGTGGATAGTTCAGGATTTAGCTGAAATGGGCATGATGGATGGTTTGACTAATCTTATTCAGATTACTCCCCAGCAGTCAGTAGATATGATGCGTCAATTTGGGATTACTAATAAATTTGGGGAAGATGTAGTAATAGATGGTCAAGAGTATTATACGGTAACAAACCATGTTTATGGTGATACATTTAAAAAAGTACTAGAAGAGTTGATGGGCGATTTCAATTTTGAAGATTTAGTTACTGGAGGCATTGAACTATCTGAAGAAGAGCAAGAAGAAATGACAGATGTTAATGCTGAAATGCAGCAGGTGATTAAGTCTATGCTGGAGACAATGGAGCTAACTTTTTATACTGAAACCTATATCAATAAAGATACATTCTTAACTGAGGGAATGTCTATGGATATGGAATTGAAGTTTGAATTGGATGAGACAATGATTCCAGAAGGACCTGTAAGTATGCATATGCAAATGCAGGGTGATTTTATACTCTCTGACTTTGGCGTAGAAATTGAGCTTCCTGATTTAAGTAATGCAATTACTCAGCAGGAATACATGGAACAAATCATGGAAATGATGGAAGTGGAAGTAGAGCCTGAGCCAGGAACAGAAGTAGAAGTGGAAGTGGAGTAACAAAACTTAGTTTTATCAAGGCCTTGGATCCGTTCCAGGGCCTTTTTTGTTTTATAGAGTTATATCTTCCTTATCGGAAACAATCTAACTATAAGGTATCCAGCTAATGTACCCCAAAGAATATGGCTTGGAAGAGATATGGATATGGATGCTGCATCCATCAAAGGTAAACCCATTGTTAAAGATATGGTTGCAAAAAAGTTTCTAACCAGTATCCAAATGAAAAAGCCATAGAAACTTCCTATCATTAGATAGTGGTTTCTTCCAACAAGGAGATAAGTCAGTCCCAAACCAACTCCAAGAATGCTCCCCCAGATAATATGGGTAACCATAGCAAAGGCTAGATACCAAAAATCCAAAGGAAATTCTGTTGTTCTGTAGATAACAGATCCAGCATCCAATAAATTGAACCAGTTTGAGTAACCCGAATAAAAGAATACTGCTGATATGATAGTTTTTGCTACAGAAGAGATACCGCCACTAAATGTACTAATCAAAACTAAACGATTGAAAGCATTACTTTTATCCCAGATCAAACTATTGCTTTTGTCTTTTCTATTTATAGACAAATTTAGTACCCCCCTCGAGTGATAGATAAAACCTCTTCTATATTTGCATTAGCATGAGGTACATTATTGGAATTATTAATATGCTTTACATATTATAGATTAATATTCTCATCATGTAGGACTGACTCCAAACAGTCCAGATGGGGCTGGTCCAGCAGTTATGGGATTCTGGGTAGAACCATTCTGGTCAGAAACCCGATGGGGCAGATTTAGCTGAAAATGACGCAAAGTACTTAGGTGGCAACCATCGCAGTATCTATATGATTTCGTATCAAACCACATACCCCGAACTATGTCAAAAAGTGTCGAATGTTAACTTGGTAAAGGTAACAATATCCACGAGTGTTTACCCATAAATTTTCTTTTTTAGAAGGATTATTTTAATAAAGGTCGAAGTATTTTTTAAAACGTTTTAAAGATTGTTTTATATTAGGGAGGCTAGATATGTTAACACCTGTAGAAAGGGTATTTAAAACAATTCAATTAGAAGCTACCGATATCGTGCCTGTTGATTTGCATGCCTTTGCAATGGCTGCTGAAAATTCACCATATTCCATGGCAGAAATTTTTAAAAGTGGTGAGTTAATTGCTAAAACGCAGATGACTTTTTGGAAAAAATTTAAGCATGATATGATTTTGCTTGAAAATGGTACTACGGCTTTAGCGGAAGCAATGGGTGCTCAAGTAGTTTATCCAGAGAATGAAGTTCCTAAAGTGATTAAGCCTGTTTTAGATAGATTGGAAGATGTGGAGAAACTTTCTGTACCTGATCCTGGTAGTGCGGCTACTTTGCCAGAGCTTTTGAGGGCAACAGAAATTATGGTAAAAGAAATTGGTAATGAAGCATTTATAATGGGAAGAGCTGATCAGGGACCATTTTCATTAGCTGCGCTTTTAAGAGGAGTAGATAATTTTCTGATGGATTTGTTGGCTCCAGAAAAAAGGGAACTCTTAGATAGATTGTTGGAAATTTGTACATTAGCTACAACAAAATTTGCATTAGCCCAATTAGAGGCAGGTGCCCATGCCACCTCTATGGGAGAAAGCTTGGCGGGACCAGATTTAATCTCACCAAAAATGTATGAAGAATTTGCACAGCCTTACGAAAAAAGAGTAGTTGATGCTGTTAAAGAAAAAAATGGTATCATTTCTCTTCATATTTGTGGGAACAGTACGGGAATTATTGATTTAATGGTGCAAACTGGAGCACAAATATTAGAAATAGATGAAAAAGTGGACTTAAAAGTGGTTAAAGAGGCTGTAAAGGGGAAAGCTTGTTTGCTTGGACCAGTTTCTCCTAGAGTTTTACGTTTTGGAACTGCAGTAGAAATAGAAATACTGACTAAAAAGGCAATGGAGATTGCAGGTGCAGATGGTGGTTTGATTTTAGGACCTGGATGTGCCCTAGCTCCGGGTACTCCCGAAGAAAATATAACTGCAATGATAACTACAGCTAGAGAATATGGAATATCCTGAAAAATGGAGGGAAGATTGTGAGTGTTCAAAAAAGTGAGAAGTCTGAAACACGTAAGAAGAAAAAGAGTTTTCTGCACTTATTGAATAATCCTGAAATGGGTTTGGTTATTCCTCTTGTAGTTTTAATTATCATAATTGGAACGATTAACCCTAGCTTTTTTAATTTTGATAACCTAATAAATATAATGAGAAACACTTCCTTTACTTTTATTATTGCAATTGCAATGACTTTTGTACTTATCTCTGCAGGATTGGATTTATCTGTAGGCTCTTTAATAGCTTTAGGTGGTACTATCACAGGAATGTTATTAAAGGCTGGTATACCTATTCCGCTAAGTATTTTGCTTGGAGTAGCATTAGGTGCTTTAGTAGGTTTAATAAACGGTCTTACTATTGTAAGATTTAAAATTCCTCCTTTGATTGTTACCCTTGGTATGCTTTATGCCGCTAGGGGACTAGTGCTTGTTTTTACAAAGGGTGCTCCTGTTTATCCGTTACCCCCTTTATTTAATGAAATTGGTCAGGGCGGCATTGCTGGAATACCCTATGTAATTATAATAGCTGCTATCCTAGGTATAGTGGCACATATTATTTTAACTAAGACAACTTACGGTAGGGCTGTTTACGCCACAGGAGGCAATGAGGAAACGGCCAGGCTGTCTGGAATTAATGTAGATAAAATAAAGCTTTCTGTTTATATGCTTACAGGGATGGCAAGTACATTTACAGGAATGCTTATGGCTGGACGTTTGGCTTCTGCCCAAGCTAATGCAGGTACCGGTTGGGAACTTCAGGTCATAGCTGCAGTTATTATTGGAGGAACAAGTATGTTTGGAGGAGCGGGAAGCATCCTTGGAACTCTTCTTGGTGCATTCTTTATGAATGTAGTGGCTACAGGAATGATTTTGATGCGTATATCAGCATATTGGCAGGACTTCGTCATTGGAATAATAATTGTCCTAGCTGTAGGTATTGATCAGTTCAGACGCAGACGTTCAGGCCTAAACTAAAGAGGTGAGTAGATAATGGCACGTAATATCTTAGAGATGAATAATATCACCAAGAGGTTTTTTGGAATAACTGCTTTGGAGGAAGTTAACATCAGTCTCTGTGAGGGTCAGATAATGGCATTAGTAGGGGAAAATGGTGCGGGTAAGTCTACTCTAATGAAAATATTAAGTGGAGTTTACTGTAAGGGTAATTTTGAAGGGCAAATCATTGTGGATAGTAAAGAAACTGATTTTAACAGCAAACAGCAATCTGAAGAAGCTGGTATAGAGATGATTTATCAGGAGGTTAATTTACATCTAGATCTTTCAGTTGCAGAAAATATTTTTCTTGGAAGACTTCCACGTAATAAACTAGGCTTTGTTAAGTGGCAGGAAGTTTATGATAATGCTTTTGAAGCACTTGAAGCTGTAGGACTTGATGTGGATGTTCATCAAAAGGTTCGTAACTTGAGTACCAGTCAACAACAACTAATAGCAATTGCTAAATCTCTGGTTCGTAAACCCAAGATTTTAGTACTTGATGAACCTACATCTGCATTAACGGAAACGGAAGCACAAAATCTTTTGAACTTACTGCAAAATCTACAGCATAAGGAAAAAATATCCTGTATTTATATTTCCCATAAACTAGATGAGGTATTTGCCATTGCCGATAGTATTACTGTGTTACGAGATGGAAAATTGATCAATAGCTATCTTAAAGAAAATGTTAATTCCAACCAAGTGGTAGAGGATATGGTTGGCAGAAAGATTGAAAACCTATTTCCAAAAACGGAAGTTCCTATTGGAGACGTAGTATTACAAGTGGAAGGGTTGACTGTTTCACATCCTTTGACTAAGGCTAAGAATATTGTTGAAAATGTATCCTTTGAAGTAAGAAAGGGAGAAATATTAGGACTTGCAGGTTTAATCGGTTCGGGACGTAGTGAAGTGGTAAATGCCATCTTTGGTGCTTTGGAAACACGTGGAGAACCTAAGATTTATATTGATGGAAAGAAGGTCAAGATAAAATGCCCGGTGGATGCTATTGCTAATGGATTAGGTCTGGTTACCGAGGATAGACGTAAGTCAGGTTTTGTTGGATCCATGAATATTCGCGAGAATATTTCTTTAGCCAGTTTTGCTGAGATCAGCAGGTTAGGCTTTGTTAACTCTTCAAAAGAGGAGAAACTTGTTGATGAAAAAATCAAAGAACTGCGGATTAAATCTACAGGTAGCGAAGCTAGTATTTTATCTTTAAGTGGTGGTAACCAACAAAAGGTAGTTCTAGCAAAATGGTTAATGAGAGATGTAAAAATTTTGATTTTAGATGAACCTACTCGAGGAATAGATGTTGGAGCAAAGGTTGAAATATATAATTTGATGACAGAGCTGGCACGTCGTGGAGTAGCAATTATAATGATTTCTTCTGAGCTCCCAGAACTTTTGTCCATGTGTGATCGTTTTATAGTTTTAGCAAGAGGGAAAATAGGAGATGAGTTTCTAAAAAATGAAGCAAGTCAGGCAAGAGTGATGAAGGCAGCTACAGGTGCTTGAATGAACTCACTTTGAAGGGGGTGGGAGTTAGGGAAAATACTATTCTTGGTCAGACTGATTAATTTTGTTTAAAAAAATGGGAGGTTAAGTAAAATGAAAATGAACAAAAAGTTTATTTGGGTTATTGTAAGTCTTTTAGTTATGGGCTTGTTTTTGGTAGGCTGTGGTCAAAACGGAAATACAGATAATGAGGCAAATAACTCTGAAGATAGCTCAGAAGAAGCAAGAATAGTTTTCGTAACTCCATTAATTGGGCATCCTGTATGGCTTATTGCTAAACAAGGTTTTGATGAAGCTGCACAAGACTTAGGATTTAGCGGTGATTGGGTAGGACCCCAGGGAATAGATGCTAATGCAATGATTCAGCAAATTGAAAATGCTATTGCTCAGGATGTTGATGGTATTGTAACTATGGCCCTAAACCCAGAGGCATTCCAGCCTGTCTTAGAAAAGGCTGAAGAAGCTGGGATTCCTGTTGTTATTGTAAACTCTGATGCACCAAATGCACCTCGTATGGCTTACTTAGGGACTGATGAAAAGAACTTAGGGCAAACAGGAGCTCAAGAGATAATTAAGAAGCTTGATGGAACTCCTGCTAAAGTCTTAACAATGCAGAGTACCATGGATGCTAAAGTAGCTAATATGATGATTGAAGCTTATATTGAGGAATTAGAAACTGCACCAGGAACTGAAATCTTGTCAAGAGAATCAGATAATAGTGACATGATGGTAGCAGTACAGAAGTTCCAAAATATGTTGCAGACATATCCAGATGCTAATGTAATTATTGGAGTTGCCGCTGAAGTTGGTCCTGCTGCTGCTACAGTAGTTGAAGAAATGGGATTAAAAGGTGAAATTACAATTGTAGCTATTGACGATATGCAGGAAACAGTTGATGCTATTAAGAATGATGTAATTTACGGCACTTTAACTCAAAACTTTTATCGTATGGGTTATCAGGCTTCCGAATTAATAATGGACTATATTAAAGAAGGTAAGGAACCTGCTAGTAAGATTATTGACTCTGGTACCATTTTCGTTACAAAAGAAAACATAGACTCTTATCAAGACGAAATGAAGAACTGGTAACTATATTTGGCCGGTCTATATATAGACCGGCCTTTAAATAAAAGGTTATTGGAGGGAAAAGTATGCTAACATCTAGGGAAAGAGTTCGACTTGCGTTGGAACACAAAGAACCTGATCGAATTCCCATTGATAATGGTGGAATAGTATCAGGCATGCATAAGGTGGCATACAAAAATCTATTAGAATACTTAGGGTTAGAATCAGAAATTGAAGTCTATGATCCAATACAGGGTCTGGCAAAGGTAGATGATGCTGTCCTAGAAAGGCTTCACGTAGATACGAGATATATATTTGCTAATGGACCTTCTAACTGGGAGTATAAAGAGAATGAAGATGGCACTTGGTATAACGAATGGAATGTTCTCTTTAAAAAAGTAGGCTTCTATGCTGATTCTGTCGGGCACCCCTTAGCCGATAAATCATTGGAGGAAATAAAGAAATTTAAATTTCCCGATCCTGAAGACAAAGCACGATTTGCAGGACTTAAAGAAAAAGCGGAGAATTTATATAAAGAAACCGATTATGCACTAGTAGGCGGTACAATTGGGGCTTTATATACACCGGCATGGGATTTAAGGGGATATCAGCAGTTTATGTTGGATAGTGTTGCAGAACCTAGAATTGCAGAATATCTAATGGATGAGCTGTTGGAATGGTGGATTGCCTTTTATGATAAATATTTAGATGAAATAGGTGAATATATAGAGTATTTTTGGGTTGGTGATGATTGGGGTCAACAAACAGGACCTTTGATTAATCCGGATAATTTTCGTAAGGTTGTAAAGCCGCGGTTTGCTAAGCTTCATGATTTTATTAAAACTAAAACAAAAGCTAAGCTGGCTTACCATACTTGTGGATCAGTTTACTGGGCTTTACAGGATTTTATTGATATTAACGTGGATATCATGCATCCATTACAGCCTACAGCTAAGGATATGGATTCGCAAAGAATCAAACAAGAATTTGGAGATAAACTGTCATTTCATGGTGGAACAAACAACCAGGGGGTCTTTCACCTAAGCAAGGAATTAGTCATAGAAGATGCTAAAAAACGGATTAAAGCGTTTGCACCCGGAGGCGGCTATATTTTTTCTTCAGGCCACAATATCCAGGCTAATTGCCCTCCCGAAAACATTTTGGCACTATTTGATACTGCTTTTAAATATGGTAAATATCCTATTGAATTCTAAGGTGTGTGGTAAGGATGAACACAACATTAAAAGATGTAGCAGCTTTAGCTGGGGTTTCGATAGCTACTGCAAGTTTAGCTCTTAATGATGGCTACGGGGTAAATGTAAATACTAAAGAAAAAGTAGTCCAAGCAGCTCACAAGCTAAATTATGTTCAGAGCAGCGTAGGAAGAAATCTTATTACTGGTAAAAGTAATACTATAGGTCTTTATATTTTAAACAGCCGCAATAATCCCGACTTAACAGGAGAATGCTCCTATTTCTATTCTATTTTAAGAGGGGTTTTGAGTGTTGCTCAGCAAAATGGCTACTCATTAAGCTTTTGTGTTAAAACTTGGGAGGAAATTGAAACAAGCAACTTTTTTGCCCTGCGTTCACGGGATCGTTCTAATGATGGCATGATTATAATTCCTCAGTATAACTATCATTATAGTTTTTTGCAGGACTTGGAGAAATATGACTTCCCTTATATAATTTTTAACCCTAATACGACAACTAATAAATCTAAAAGAATATCTCTGAATAATTATTTAGGTGCAAGACTTGCCACAAGGCATCTTATTAATCTGGGCATAGATTCTATAGGTTTTATAAATGGACCGGAAAACCACTATGACGCAGTTGTAAGGGAAAGAGGATTTCTGGAAGAACTGGTTCAAGGAGAAAAGGTTAAAGCTGAAGAAAAGTGGTTTGAACGGGGTGACTTTACTACTAAAAGTGGATATGAAGCTATGGAAAGAATTTTAAAAGGCGGAACACCGCCCAATGGAATTTTCTGTTCCAATGACTATATGGCGGCAGGTGCCATTCAGGCTTTATATGATAATAATTATAGGGTACCAGATGATGTTGCTGTTGTTGGATATGATAATACAGATATAGCCCTTAGTATATATCCCCACCTAACAACTGTTATTAATCCAACATTTGATTTTGGTAGGCTGGCCATGGAACGGTTATTACGCCTTATAAATGGTGAAAGAGACTTTGAAGAAATTATAGTAGAACCTGAATTAATTATACGAGGATCTACCCAAAAAATTAAGCTAAATGATAAATAGTATAAAATAAGGTTCTGGGAAAATCCCAGGACCTTATTTTGAATATGCTTAGTACACTTATAAAAAATATAAATTCAACTGAACTGGGGAGAAATCTAAAATGTATCTTTCTTTTGACTTAGGTGGTACTAACATTAAGGCGGGAATTATTGATGAAGTGGGAAGGATTATACATAAGCACTCGCTTCCAACAGCAGAAAGCAAAAATGTGGATGAAATTACGATGCAGTTTGTAAAAATAAGCAATACCATAATTACTGAAACAAAAATTGATAAAAATATAATAAAAGGTGTAGGGGTTGGAATACCAGGTTATGTGGAATCGGAAAAAGGTATTGTAATTAAAGCCCCTAATCTGCATTGGGTTAATATAAATATTAAAGAAAAGCTGGAAAGAATTTTTGACCGACCTGTTTTTATCACTAATGATGCAAATGCTGCTGCACTTGGGGAAATGTGGAGAGGTGCAGGTAAAGGTAACGATAATCTTATTTGTGTAACCTTAGGCACGGGAGTTGGTTCAGGAGTAATCGTAGGTGGTAGGATCCATAATGGATGCTATGGGGTGGCAGGTGAAATAGGCCATTTTAAAGTTCGAATGGATTCCGGGAGAAAGTGCAATTGTGGTCAGATAGGTTGTTTAGAAACAGAAAGCTCTGCTAGTGCACTAGTTTTTTATGGAATTAATGCTATAAAAAATGGAAATAGAACTTCTTTAGCAGAAATCATGAAGAAAAATGGTAAATTAACTGCTGAGGATATTACCCAGGCTGCCCAGCAGGGTGATAGGGTAGCGACTGAGTTAGTAGATAATGCTGCATATTATTTAGGCTTTGCTCTAGCTAACATTTATACAGTTGTAGCACCTCAAAGGATAATTATCGGAGGGGGTCTTTCAAAAGCAGGTGAAATACTGTTTAAGCCCATAAGGAAATGGTTTAATAAATTTCTTTTTACAGATATTATAGAGCCGGAAGCCATATTTGCGGCCACTCTAGGAAATGATGCCGGTATCGTAGGCCTGGCTAGATTAGTTGAAACGCAAGGCACATGAGACAAACCATGGAGATGCCTTTTGAAGCGCAAAACACTATGGTTACTGAAATGGTATGGTATGATAATGGTATCTATCAAAAATGCCTATAGCCGATTAATGGGTAAAGCCAATTATTAGATGTCGAATTTGCAGGAATAATGTCGGTTTTGTGGAAGTATTTTTAGGTAATATTTAAGAAATTAGTTTTTTACATAAAGGTGGTAGGTTATGTTAACGCAGCAACATATTTTAAAGCGGGGGCATATTAGTGCAGAACTTAGTAATATATTTGATTATCCTATGATAGTAGCAGTAGCGGCTATGGGTTATGGAAAAACCACTTCAGCAAGGGATTATCTCAATGAAGTAAATGCACAGTATGCTTGGTTGTCAGTTGAAAGTGACGAATCATCTCCACAGTATATCTGGGACTCTCTTATAGGGCAGCTGGCCAAAACAAACTCAGAACTTAGTAAACAGCTTCGTGCTTTAGGTTTTCCTGATGATGCGCCGCAGAGAGACAATATCTTAAAAATAATCGAAGACCATAGCTACATGACCAACACCGTACTGGTAATTGACGATTATCATTTTGCTCACTCGCCCGAACTTAACAGGCTGATTGAGAAAATTGTACGGGCAAAGATAGATGGGTTACATATTCTCATCCTTTCAAGGACAATACCACAAATGAATATTGATGAATTAATGCTCAAAGGATATTGCTACTTAATAAAAAGTGATTTATTTGAGATAAATACTGATGAAATAAAGGAATACTTTAACCTCTATAACCATGATATTTCTGATGATACCGCTAGACAGGTTTATGAGATATCAGAGGGCTGGGTATCGGCCGTATATCTAATCATGCAAAGGTATGCTGAAATAGGGGAGGTGGAGTCGGGAAGAAGTATCGAAAGACTGATCGAAACGGCAGTTATGTCACGATATACTGACAAGGAAGTAATGATATTGAAATCACTATCTGTGCTTGATAGCTTCACACCACAGCAGGCAGTATATATGACTGATGACAAGGAAACCGAAAGTATTATTCAAAGATTAAGCTATGGGAATTCCTTTATCCGTTATGATGAACATCAAGGGGTATATAGAATCCACAATATTTTTACTAACTATTTAAAAAAACTACTGGAAGTACAGCCATCCAATATAAAGCTCAACGAATTGCATAAGCGTTCCGGGCAATGGTGTATTAATAACGGTGATATTATTTCAGGATTTAAATATCTCCTAAAAGCTAAGGAGTATGACCTTATTCTAGCTGAATTTGAGAAGCACAGTATTAACTTGGTGATAGATAACAATCCCAGATATATATTAGAACTATTTGAGCATATTCCTGTTGAAGCAAGATACCGTCATCCTATTGGCTATCTTGCCTATGCCGGTTTTTATGTTACCAATGTGGATCCGGAGGCTGGTGCACGGCTTCTAACAGAAATAGAGCGGTATTACCAAAATGATGACGGAATATCACCTGCAATGGATAGACGTATTTCTGGAGAAATAGAGTTAATCAAGGCCTATATCGGTTTTAATGATGCTTCTTTGATGCACGAAAAACTGGCAAAAGCTCATGGGATGCTGGGAGGACACTCTTTGATCGCCAATAAGGATAAGATTATTACTTTTGGCTCTCCCCACGCTTTATACTTATATTATCGGGAAAAAGGGCAATTGCTATGGACAATGAAGTGTGTAGAAGAGATGTTTCATCATTACATGGAAATGGCTGGCGGATGTGGCAAGGGATTTGATGAGCTGCTACGAGGGGAGTATTACCTGGAAATTGGGGATCTTGATAAGGCCGAGCTTTACGCTTTCAAGGCGATATACAAGGCCAGAACAATGGAACAGGTTTCTGTCATTATCTGTGCGCAGTTGACACTTGCAAGAGTTTGTGCTGCAAAGGGGAAGTTTGATGAAGCATTAGAAACTATGGACGATTTATGTGAAGAGGTAGATGCTTGCAACAGCCCCATTCTTAGTAGTGCATTTGACTTGTGTGCCGGCTATATTGGAGGGATAACGGGAAAAGATAACAGGTTTGCCAAATGGTTAGGGTCGGGAGATATGGAACAAAGTGAGGTATTGTATCAGGGCATGGGGTTTAACAACATTATCTATGGAAAATACCTTTTGCTTAAGAAGGACTACATAAAACTAGAAGTGCTATGCGAAGAAATGCTGCAGGCTTTTTCTCAGCTAAACAACCTGTTGGGTTACCTACATACTTACATCTTGGATGCAGCTGCCAAATACAAGCTTTACGGTATGGAAAAGGCAAAATCCGCAATCTTATCTGCCCTAGATATAGGCAAGTCAGATGATATTGTATTACCTTTTGCAGAATATGGTATACATATTTTGGAAATACTGCAAGACATGCAAAGAGAAGCCGAAAATGATGAATATCTGGACAGGCTAGTGGCATATGTATCTCAGTATGCTTCTAACCTGGAAAATATTGAAGGTGCAAAATCGACGGTGCCAATAATGACGAATCGCGAGGAAGAAATACTCAAACTTATTGTAGAAGGCAAAACCAACCGGGAAATCGCTTCAGAGCTATTTATTGCGGAAGTCACCGTCAGGAAAAATATCACTTCTATTTACCGGAAATTAGATGTTACTGGACGAGCCTCGGCTGTTAAGAAATCTATGGAAATGAAAATAATGTAGAATTCTAGGAAAAAGTATCTCATGCGATAATATTTTGTTTTAAAAAACTCTGCTATGATTTTGATAGTGGAGTTTTTTTATTTATTGGATTGGTGAGGAGGGAATACATGTGCCAAAAATCATAAATGTCATTCCGAATGATAATTATACCCTGGTCATAGAACTCGATAACTGTCACAAAATTATCTACGATATGAAGCCCAGGCTGCATGCAGTTAGATTCTGTAATCTTGCTGATATAAAAAAGTTTAAAGACGTTAAAGTAGAGAACGGAAATACCCTAGTCTGGGACAGTTTATGTGAGATAACCATTGATGAAATTATGAATATTATTGAAAGATGAGATAGGTATTAAAAGTGTTAAATGGTAATTCAATTGAGCAACAATAAAGGAGGAAAACAAATGAGAAAAACATTATTGTGTACGCTGGCTTTACTACTTTTATTTGTTTTTGCAATACCAGCGATTTCTAGTGTGTCTGAAGTCATAACATTTAAATATGATGATTTTACCAATAATAATTTAATTAAGCTGGATGGTGATACAGAAATAATCAACGATTCATATACAGAAAAAGATGTTATCAGACTGACTCCAGCAGTCAATGGTAAATCGGGTACAGCATATTACCAAAACTATATCTCTCTGGAAAATGATCGTTCCTTCAGCACCTATTTTACCTTTAGAATAATTCCGGACGGACTTGGCGCAGATGGTATTGTCTTTATTCTAAATAATGATACCAACCAATTAGGAGTTTCCGGTGGCGGTATAGGGTATTATGGTATGAATAACAGCATTGGTATAGAGTTTGATACCTTTGATAATTCTGATTGGAATGCTCCTTCAGACAAATGGTATGGGGACAAGGATCTTGGGTATAACCATATAGCTATTAATGTCAATGGCAATATTGATAATCCAGTTGCTGCGGCCTCCAATTTACAAATCGTATCTGCTACTGGTGAATCCAGCTATAATTTTAAGGACGGTAATTTACATCATGTATGGATTGATTATGATGGACCAAATTCTACCATTGAAGTGCGGATAAATCGAGAATCAAATGAACGTCCAGAAAACGCACTAATATCTTATAACAATCTTAACCTTGCGGACATTTTGAAGAAGGACGAAGTTTATGTTGGTTTTTCTGCTACAACTGGTGGCAGTCGTGAATCAAATGATATTAATTATTGGTACTTTAGTAACGACATTAGACCAATTGACACAGTAAATAAAGAATATGTCTCTGGGCCATCAATTAACTTAACTGCTTCTCCTGTTAGTGATACAGAAACCACGCTTACTGCTGCAGTAACAAACGCTGATGGTTCTTTTGCGTCCAATGAGGAAGTGGAGTTTAGCACGAATTTAGGAACGCTTAGCAGTACAACAGCTACTACTAATCAAAATGGTGAGGCTAGTGTTACCTTGACAAACATTACTAATGGTGGAGCCTATGTCAAAGTATTAGCAGCATATGGAGCTTATGATGAAGTTATTATGCCGCCTAGTGCGCCAACACTTGAAAGCAATAGCGCTACTTCCATTACCCTTACACCGATAGATGGTGCTGAATATAAAATGGAAGGTGGAGAGTGGCAGGCCAGTAATTATTTTTCTGATCTTTCTATGGATGTCGAGTACACCTTCTATGCCAGAATGAGGGAAACACCAACAAGTGCAGCGTCAACTGCAACCATTGGTGTAACCTTTTCGACATTGCCACCTTCTGCTGATGGCTTGCTGGCATACTGGAAATTTGATAACGACTTTACTGCTAATTTTGGAGGGGTAAATTTTAATTTAAATGGTCATGGAGCTGAGGGAGTGCCTATACAAGGACAATTTATGGGTAGAAATGCGGTTAAGTTTGAAAGGGATAAAGAGCAGTATCTTTTAACCGAAAATAGTATTCTAGAAAGTGGTAACAACTTTACCTATATGGCCTGGTATTATTTGACCGAGTCTATAGAAGGGTCAGATCGCTACTTTGTGCTTGAGTCTACTGGAGATTACTATCCTGTATCTTATGGACTTCTTAATGAAGGAGATGAGGCTAAGGGTCAGGTCTTTGCGAGTCATAGTAATAGTACACATATAAGTACTGAAGATGAGGTCTATGGTGCAAGTGTAGGTAAATGGTATAACATTATTGTTACTTATAATAATTCAGATCCATATACGCATACTGCTTATATAAATGGTGAAGAAGGTGGAACTTTAGAAGCTGAATTCATATATGATTTGACTGGTTTGGTGATTGGTTCATATAGAGATCAAAATGATAGATTCTGGGAAGGATACATTGATGATGTAGCCATCTGGAATCGAGTATTAACAGGAGAAGAAATTAATAGTTTACAAACAAGCCAAGTATCTGGAGAAGAGACTTATACCGTATACTATTATGGAAATGGCAATACAGATGGATCACTACCCATTGATTCCAGTATATATGAAGATGGAACAACAGTAACAGTACTAGGCAATACCGGGGGATTAGAAAAAACCGGCCATACCTTCGCAGGGTGGAATACCCAGGCAGATGGGAATGGAACTTACTATGAGGCCAATAGGACATTTACGAGAGGTTCAAGCAATGTGACATTATATGCGAAGTGGACAATGGATACCTACACTATCACCTACAACCTTGATGGCGGCACAAACTATGATGGGGCTCCTACAAGCTATACAGTAGAAACTGAAACAATAAACCTCGGTATACCAACCAAAGCCGGGTACACGTTTGATGGTTGGTATAATGCTGCAACTGATGGTAATGAGCTAACACAGATAGTAAACGGCAGTAGCGGGGACAAAACCCTATATGCAAGATGGATAGCAAATTCAGATACCGTATACCAAGTAGAACACTACAAGCAAAATATTGACGCAAGTGGCTATAATTTGATGGAAATTGAGACCAAGGGTGGAACAACAGATACCATTGTAACAGCCGTATATAAAAATTACATAGGATTCATAGAAAACACTACGCATAGTGATCGTGTGGCAAGTGGAACAATATTCGATGATGGCAGCCTGACACTTAAGCTCTTCTACGACCGTGACACCTATACTGTCAGCTTCAATACTAATGGAGGTAGCGGGGTAAGTGATACCTCCGATATACGCTATGAAGCAACAATCCCATCACCCATAACTCCAACTAAAGAAGGTTACATCTTTTTAGGGTGGTATAAAGAACCAGGCTTAACTAATGTTTGGAGCTTTACAGGAGACAAAGTATTAACAGATACTACCCTGTATGCAAAGTGGATAGACAAGGAAACCATCATGATGACAGCTAACCCAGCCAACGTAGCAGGCAGCAAAAGCTTTAGGCAGGTATTTACATTAAACATTGTTAATGACACAGTAACAGGATCAGTATATGCATCAGATATAAGCCTTGAAGGAGTATTAGATGGGCTAGATATAGCAACAGTTGACAAAACAAGTCCAACAACAGTTACAGCAGAGGTTTACGGTAACTTAGATAGTGAAGGAATAGGTACAATTACATTAAACGACAGTAAGTTGACAACCAGTATAAGTCCATTAACGGCAGAAGTAGCAGTTAGCCTTTATAGCATAGCCTATGACGGGAACGGAAGTATAGGAGGAAGTATACCAAACGATAACAATAGATATGCAGAAGAGGCAACCGTTACAGTCCTGGGTAATACTGGCTCACTTGAAAAAACAGGATATACCTTTGTTGGCTGGAATACAGAAAGAGATGGAAGTGGGATAAGCTATCTAGAAGATTCAAGCCTAACAATGAGTACAGCAAATATAACCCTGTATGCGCAGTGGAAAGTAAACACATATATAGTGAGCTTCAATAGTAGTGGTGGAAGTGTGGTAGCGGATATTACAGCAGACTACAGTACAACCATAACAGAACCAGTAGACCAGACAACAAAGGAAGGATACATTTTTTTAGGGTGGTATAAAGAAGCGGGCTTAACCAATGCCTGGAACTTTACAGTAGACAAAGTAACAGAGGATATCCTCTTGTATGCAAAGTGGATAGACAAAGAAACCATTATGATGACACCTAACCCAGCTAACATACTAGGCAGCAAAAGCTTTAGGCAGGTATTTACATTAAACATTGTTAATGACACAGTAACAGGATCAGTATATGCATCAGATATAAGCCTTGAAGGAGTATTAGATGGGCTAGATATAGCAACAGTTGACAAAACAAGTCCAACAACAGTTACAGCAGAGGTTTATGGGAACCTAGATAGTGAAGGAATAGGTACAATTACATTAAACGATAGCAAGCTGACAACCAGTATAAGTCCATTAACAGCAGAAGTAGCAGTTACCCTTAATAGCATAGCCTATGACGGGAATGGAAGTATAGGAGGAAGTATACCAAACGATAACAATAGATATGCAGAAGAGGTAACCATTACAGTCCTGGGTAATACTGGTTCACTTGAAAAAACAGGATATACCTTTGTTGGCTGGAATACAGAAAGAGATGGAAGTGG
>LOER01000006.1 GCA_001515945.1 Desulfitibacter sp. BRH_c19 | reverse complement strand
TGATAGGCGGGTTCGCGCTAAAGCGCTCCCAACATCGCCTATCAGCAGGTTTGCAAAATTGCTTTTCCGGACAAGAAAACCCTTGTCCTCCAAAGCAACTTCGCAAACCCGCGCCACGTTATACGACAGACCCTTTGTGTGAGGAGGAAGATTAATGCGAAAATTAATGTGTGCTTTACTTTGCTTTATTATTGTTATTTTTACTGGTTGTGGAGGTACAAGTGAAATTGAACTACCTAAAGATGTAAGAGCAATATCAACAGAATGGCAGGATGATCAATTACTATATGCAACTGATAATGGATTATTTGCCTACTTTCCCTTAAATGGTAGAACCGAGAACTTAATGTCAGACAATACATTCAAAGGAAATATTACCTCATTAGATTGCGATTTATCACCTGATAAATCGCAAATTATAGTAATAAAAACGATAGGGTATTATGATAATGACGTAGAAATACGTAATTTAGAAACAGACAAATCCGTACTGCATCTTGATCTTGATAAATATCGTGAAGGAGTTGGGGTATACAGACCTCGGGTGGAGCAGGTTGAATGGTTTGATAACGAAAATATCTTATTCTCTAATAAATTCCGTCTTTTCTTGATTAATACTAAAACAGGTGAAGAAGTCCAAATAACCGAAGAGTGTGCCCCCGTTACTACAAAGGCAGACCCTGAAACGGTAGCTCCATACCTTTCATGGGCGATTAATGTTAAGAAGATTGGTGATAAGCTTTATTATAATAGCAAACGCCAACTTGATAACTTTGTATTGGGTAGCATTTACGTCGGCAATAAAACAGGTGAGAATGAATTAATAAAAAATGCAAAGTTATTATTGGTGGTTGATGATAAACGTTTTGTTTATCTTAAGGAGTCCCAACCGGATGTAATGGAAACTTATCTTTATGATATTCCCACAGGAGTATCCTCACTAATAACTGCTGAACGTTGTTTAAGAGGAGGAATATTCCGTACAAATGAAGGTAATTTAGTTTTTATGACTGGAGAAATGACCGGGGGTATTTACCAAGGTGTAGTTTATAATCCTGATACCAAGCAGTCTCAGGTATTTGATATCTACAACGGAGAAAAAGATTTCCCTGATGAAGATATAGATAGAAGACAGTTCATACGTTTTATGGGGGCTTTCGAACAGGATGAGGAATGCGTATTCATGTTCGGCGTTGAAAACTACAGCAAATCTAAGGAAGAATATGTGGGAGAATATTTTGCATATAGCACCAAGAGTAAGAAACTTATCAAAGTTGACGACTATCGAGACACATTTATGGTGTATATGAACATCTGCCCATCAGGTGACTATATTGTTGTAACAAAGTATAAGAGTCTTGGCGATGATGACTTTTTATTTGATGTGCTAAAATCTGATAATCTACTTAATCGACTTAAGTGAAAGGGGTCCGTCGTATAACAGTAAATTCCCAAAATCTGAGAGAATATGAGTGTAGTAACCAGACTTCGGGAATTCACGGAACGTTATCGGAAAGATGAGGCGGGGTCGCCGCGTCCTGCGGCGAAATATTGTTAAGAGAGAGGTAATTCTATGGAATGCGAAATCAATGATGTCATTATAAATGAATTTCTTAAAGATATTGAAAAACCACGAACGGTAGAGGAAATGAATCTCTATTATAAGGAGATCATGGATAAAGTCGGGAGTAACACAGAACTAATTAAGCTTGCTAGGTTAAGGAAAGGTCTTTTTAAGGAATTTTATGAAGAATTTATTCCCCTATATAAGTTTGCAAAATCTGAGTTTGGCGTTTCAGATAATAGATATAATGTTGTAATTGGAAATCAGAAGTATGACGGGATTATTCAAGGGCCTGGCGGAAGTATTAAAATTGAAATTTCAAAATATCATGACGGATATTTAAAGAATAAGAGTGCAAAAGAGTTAAATTCCAGAGGAGTGACAGAGGTAATTGTTGGGGATGTAAATGATGCATTTGATACCTACATTCATCGATTTCTTAATTGTGTTCTTGAGAAGAAAAGTAAAAATTACATTGACACTTTGATTCTTTTTGTAATTGACGCAGGTGAAACCTGGTGTTATCTATTCGATTTTAACAAAGACTTACTAATTGAGAGATTGAAACAAGGGATCGGTCAAATTTTTGAGGGGTCATCAGGAGTATACTTACTTGTTGAAAAGCAAGGTGACACATTCCCAGAGGACGTAGTAATTAAAATTTGTTAAAGCATTAATTATTAAGGGTGCGACGTCCTGTCGCACTCTGGCTTCGGGGGGCCTCATCCATCCGATAACAGCGAATTGCCAAAATCTGAGAGAATATGAATGTAGTAATCAGACTTCGGCAATTCGCGGAACGATAGGACGGAAATTGCTCGCTGCGCACACAATTCCGTCCTATCGTGGCGCCGGTTACACCCGCTGATAGGCGGGTTCGCGCTGAAGCGCTCCCAACATCGCCTATCAGCAGGTTTGCAAAATTGCTTTTACGGACAAGAAAACCCCTTGTCCTCCAAAGCAACTTCGCAAACCCGCGCCACGTTATACGACAGGATGTGTTCGGAGAAATAGATGGAGGGAGCGGGAAATTATGAGAAGATTACATGGGGTATGGAGTCTTGTACTCATCTTAGTAGCTATTTTAATAGGAGCTGTATCAATTGCGCAATCGTCGAGAATCACTGCTTTAACTTACTTCGTGCTTTGTACAGTTTTATTTTTCATAATTGTTTATGCCTTTTGTTCGAAATGTCCGTGCCGTCGAAACTCATGTGGACACATTTTGCCAGGGAAAGTTACGAAATTATTACCGGAAAGATCAGAGGAGCCATATATGATAGGAGATTACATCGGTGTTTTACTTCCATTATTATTCATCGTTGGATTTCCCCAATTTTGGCTAATAGGCAGACTACAATTGATGGTTATTTTTTGGGTGTTAATTATTGTTTCAGGTGTAGAGATAACTTTTAAAGTTTGTAAGGGATGTGGGAACAGAGCGTGCCCCATGAACATTAGCCTCAACTAATTATTACGTACACATTCATTTAAAGGTTTGTTGGAGCTTGATTTGGGGACACATCCCATCGTATAACAACGTATTAGCGAAAGTAGTAAATAGTTTTTGAATAGTCCTGAGAAGGTTAAAATTGCGTTTGTAATGGATTTTGAGGTAGTTTCTAATACCTTCGCTAATACTGGAACGTTATATAAAAAAATCGCGCGCGGTGGCCGCCACATCGTGGGGCGGATAGATCTGATTAGTGATGTTTAGTAAATATCAATATGAAGGGGTTAATCACTAATGGACATTAAATACCCAGATATGGGGATATGTGGTCTTTCATGTCAATTGTGTCCAATGTATCATACGGATGCTAAGAGTAGATGTGACGGGTGCAAGAGTCAATCGCGAATGACTCTTGGATGTCCTTTTATAACGTGCGCTATAAAGAAAAAAGAGGTTGAATTTTGTTGGGAATGTAAGGAAAGTTCTAATTGTGAAAAATGGGGGAAACATCGGGAAGCGGGAGCAAAATATGACTCATTTAAATGTTATCAAAAGCTTAAGGAGGATATTATTTATATCCAGAAAAATGGATTTGAAGAATATAAAAGATTGCAGGACATAAGAGAAGAACTGCTAAAGGATATGTTAGATAATTTTAACGAAGGTCGCTCAAAAAGCTATTATTGTGTAGCAGCAACCGTTATGAAAATTGAAGAGATAAAAGAAGCATTAGTAGGAGCAAAAGAATCATCATATGGTTTAGATATTAAAGGTAAATCTAAAGTTCTGCATTCCATACTTGGCGAGATTGCACGACAGAAAGGATATTATCTAGGACAACGAAAAAAAAGGTGAACTATTAAATATCTATTTGGAGGGGCTAACGTCCTGTCAGCCTCTGAAACTAGAGGCGCGCGACTTTTACATAACACGAGCTTTCCCGGTGCGTCCTGGCAGGTCGCACATTCTAGCAGGGGGAGATCCTGCCGAGGTAAGGACTAGCCATCCGCCTCGTATCGAGTCTTGGAGGCATTGCGGTAACGTAGTGTTTTAAGCGTAGACAGAAAGTCAGCGAGGTAGAATCGACTGGGTGGTATCCCAGCGGTGAACGGGATTGAGCCCCGAAAACTCTGTAACTAATGATAGAGGCAGAAACGGTCGGGAACGTGGAAAGCAATATCACCTTGTGCGTATAAGGCGAGGACAAGGTGACCTATCCGGGGTCGAAGACCATACCTAGCAGAACACTAAGAATGTGTGGAAACCCAGGGAGATCCCAACGGTCTTCTCACCATAGAGAAGTATGCCAAACAAGCTGAAGAGGTAAGAGAGGCAAATGCCAATGGGAAGTCGGACACTCTCATAGTACCGATGAAAACGGGTAACGCCGGAAAGAGGGAAGGAGAGTGACATATGAGACCGTATGCAAACGACACATTGCCTGGACTCAGAACCAGGATAACAGTGAGAACAAAACTTGCAGACATAGCACAACGTGCAAGGGCAGATAAAAGTAGCAAATTCTGTTCACTAGCTCATCTTATGGGTAAAGGAACATTAAGAGAAGCTTTCAAAAGAGTATCAAGCTCGGCTGCCCCTGGAATTGATGGAGAAACTAAAGAGATTTACAAATTACATCTTGAGGAGAATCTAATCAACCTACTGGAGAAGCTGAAGAGAGGTACATATAAACCACTCCCAGTAAGAAGGAAGTATATTCCCAAAGCAGGAAGCAATAAAATGAGACCGCTTGGAATCCCAGCTTTAGAAGATAAACTGGTTCAAACAGCACTAGTTATCATACTAGAAAGCATATACGAACAAGACTTCCTTGATTTCTCCTTTGGATTTAGACCAAAAAGAAACTGTCATGAAGCTCTAAAAGACTTAAGCCGTAACATAGGAACAAAGAAAGTAAGCTATATAGTTGAAGCAGACATTCGTGGCTTTTTCGATCATGTGGACCACGAATGGCTAATGAAAATGCTAGAACACCGAGTTAAAGACACCAAAATACTCAGGTTAGTTAAACGTTTTCTCAAAGCAGGAATAATGGAAGAAGACACTTTCATCAACACTACAGAAGGTGTCCCGCAAGGGGGTAGCTTATCGCCGTTACTGGCAAATATATATCTTCACTACACCCTTGACCCATGGTTTGACAAAGTTATTAGAAAAATGAGTATTGGTGAAGCATACCTAACAAGGTATGCTGATGACTTCGTAGTTTGTTTCCAATATAAGAGAGATGCACAACTTTTCTACCAATCATTAAAGGACAGACTGGCAAAATTCGGGCTAGAAGTAGCTGAAGAGAAAACAAGAATTATAGAATTTGGTCGGTTTGCTGAGAGAGATGCAAAAAGACGTGGCGATGGAAAACCTGAGACTTTTGACTTTCTGGGAATTACCCACTACTGCGGAAGAAGTAGAAAAGGACGCTTCAAATTGAAATGGAAAACAGCACGAAAGAAATATAACGCAAAGGTGAAAGATTTTGCTCAATGGATTAAGGAAAATAGACATCAATCCCTAAAAGAAATATGGAAAACAGTAAACTCTAAACTAAGGGGTCACTATCAATACTATGGTGTTAGTGATAACTGGCAAAATCTATTGAACTATAAAAGGCAAATCATTATTCTGCTAGCAAAATGGCTTAATCGGCGTAGTCAAAGGAATAATTTAGAGTGGAGTAAATTCAATAAGATGTTGAAGCTCTATCCACTAGAAAATCCTAAATCTTTAGTTAACCTTAATTCAGCATATGTGTAAAGAGGCTCATATGGGGAGCCGGATGCCTTAATTGGGCATGTCCGGTTCTGAGAGGGCGAAATTTCGTGAGAGATTAGCTACTCACCCAAGCGGCGGTGGGGTGAGTTTTGAGGTAAGCCGCCCACATATCCTCTGTCACAAGACTTGCATTTGGGAATGTACCATAGGGTGGGCAAGTCTTGCGCCAGCCCTAGCGGGACGGACACGTCGGGAATGCAAAGAGCGTTATGTGAAATATACTTTTGAAAGGAAGGCGAAAATGAAGAAAGTAACGATGAAAATAATTGAAGATATGTTTAGGAATCAAGTGCGAAAAGATTCTAAAGTAAAGAATGCTTATTTATTAGTTCATTCGCAGAAGTTAGATTTTCATATGAATATTGCTGAAGGTTCAACAGGTGATATGCGTGCCAACCCTCAGCAACCTAATTATATGGCTAGTGTTGGCAAATTATTTACATCAACTATAATTAGTATGTTATTTGAAAAGGGAGAGCTATCTTTTGGTGATAGCATTAGCAACTATTTAGATGAGGAATTACTGAATGATCTTCATATTTACAAGGGTAAAGATTATACAAATAATATTAAAATCAAACATCTGTTGAAACAAACATCAGGTTTATATGATAACTTTTGGCCACTACTAGATAAGCTTCTTGAGGAGAAGGAATTTAATATGAGCCCACGGGAAGCTATTATCTGGGGTAAAAATAATTTAAAACCTTATTGTCCACCAGGGAAAAAGACAAAATATACAGATACTAATTATCATCTTTTGGGATTAATCATTGAAAATATTACAGGTAAGCCATTCCATGAAGTATTGAAGGATTATATTTTTGTTCCTCTTGGAATGGAGAACTCATCTATGCTTAACTATTCTGATCCCATAAAAGAATATTCATATCCAATTGCGCATTTTAGTATTGATGGGACAATAGGGAACGATTTAAAAAACTATGCTGGACTTGACTATGCTGGTGGTGGAGTTGTAGCTACTAATGAGGATTTACTTAAATTTATGAATGCTTTAGTGGCAGGTCAAATAGTTTCAAAAGATACTTTAGAAAAAATGAAGAATGATTCAACTAAATTATTTTTTGGAATAGATTATGGTTATGGTATTTGGCAGTTTAGAACTATACCAGTCTTACTCCCAGGAAAATATAATTGCTGGGGATGTGTTGGGGCAACAGGGGCATTTATGTTTTACCATCCAGGATTAGATGCTTATTTGATTGGGAATTTTAATGATGTATCTTATAAAAGTAAAGGTCTTAAGTTTATGATAAAAGTAATTAAAGAATTGTTAAAAGTAGCAGATAAATGAAAACGGCTGGGGTTGTATACTTCACATAACAAAAAGTTTACGGTTCCGCTACGCTTCACCCAAATTCATGCCTAAGCCAAGTCTGGCTAAGACCCATGAACTTCGTAAACTCGGTTGCGTTATCGGGAATCTCCATTTCGGAGCATAATTTTAAGCTTATTTTTTGGAAAACAAAAAAGACCTGCAAGAGGTCTCAGTTATTTACTTCTATTATTTTGTCGAGGATTCTAAAAAATTCATCTCCATCTAATTCTCCACAATAAGAGCCAAGTTCATCTTTGGCAATTCTATGGAGTTTATGAGTCTTAACATAAGATAGGCGGGAAAGTCCAGCATCTTTCCATTTATAAATGGGCTCTTTAAATTGATCGAAGTACGTTGCAGGATTATTTGGCGGAGAACTAGTAATTTCAGCTATTGTGAGGAGATTAGAATCTTTCTCATGGTTTACAATCAATATGGGTCTGATTTTAGATTCATCTTTGTCTTCGTAATAAATTTCAAGCCAATAAATATTACCAATGTAAGACATCACTTATACTATTTATCCTCATACCAATCTTTGTGGCTGGGATTGTCTGGATTTAATTTTACTTTACCTTTTTTTGCATTGAGTTTTGTAGTTTTTGAGCTAATTCTGTCTAATATAGATTGGCGATCAATCTGTACTTTCTTAGGAATTGCTGACATTTTTTTCTCCTCCTTATCAAGAGGTGCTTTTTTATCTTTATCCATATAATACCACCCTTTAAAAATCTATTCAATAAATATTATGCCCATATGATCTAATTTAGAAAAAAACATGGCATTGGCACATTATGGTATATAATAAATAAGAAAGCTTTGGTAAGCATTCTTTGAAGCTGGACCCTTCCGATAACACGATAATTTGCGGCTCCGGCTGCGCCTTCGACCTAACTTGAAGGTTGTCACGATTTTTGCAACGGAGAACGAGCGTGGCTGTCGAACTGAGTGGATATCTCCGATTTCAGCAATAATACCAGAAGCAAAAACAGGACCGATGCCATCCACAATCGCTTGGACAATGCTAAAGCATTGCCCACATACCCACAAGCCCTGCTACGATGAATAATTATTTGTTGTAGTTGTTAAAGAACAAAAATTAAAAAATGAGCAACTTCCCAACTGGAAATTACGTCCAGATCGGGTGCTGCTCATAGTATACAAGGAGGAATAAAAAAATGCCGAGAAAAGCTATTAATGCAGATGGAGCCGTATCAGTTGGTCCATATTCACACGCTGTTGAATCAGGTAATTTGATTTACCTTTCGGGACAGACTCCTATTGATTCCAAAACGGGCAAACTTGTAGAAGGTGATATTATTACTCAAACAGAGCAGTCTTTTAAGAATTTATTTAATGTGTTGTATTCAGCAGGCTTATCTCCAGATGATGTAATAAAGGTCACTGTTTTTTTAACTGATATGAGAGACTTTTTGGCTATGAATTCAGTCTACTCAAAACAATTTTCTTCTCCTTATCCTGCACGGACAACTATTGGAGTTAATGAGCTACCACTAGGGGCACAAGTCGAAATCGAAATGATTGCTAGAAGAGGTTAAATAGGCTATAGCCTATTTACAAGTTATCCGATGACTATCACCGCTAGCCTTGCATGGGTAACAGGGGAGTCCCGCAACTTAGAATAGATGAATTACTATGACGCTACGAGAATGCCGGGAACGTTACCTGCCATACTGGGCTTTTTTGGTTAATTATTAGAGTTACGAAAGGGGTGGAAGTTGAGTAAAATGAAAAATAATGGGAGAGAAATACTAAAGCTCTTAGAAGAAATGATAAAAATCAACTCGGTTAACCCTGTACTTGTTAAAGATGGAAATGGAGAATCTGAAATTGCTCAATTTATTGGCATCTATCTTGCTCAAATGGGACTAGTAGTTGAATATCAGGAAGTTGAAAGAGATAGATTAAATGTCATTGGCGTACTTAAAGGGAATGGTGATGGTAAAAATTTAATGTTGAATGGCCATACCGATACTGTAGCAATAGAAGGAATGGAAATTGAACCATTATTGCCAAAGCATGAAAATGGCAAAGTTTATGGCCGAGGCAGCTTAGATATGAAAAGTGGATTAGCTGCAATGATTGGAGCAGTAAAATCGATTATTGATTCAGGCGTAAAATTGAAGGGGGATGTGATTCTGGCATTTGTTGCTGATGAAGAATATGCTAGCAAAGGGACTGAAGTATTAGTTGAAAAATTCTCAGCTGATGCAGCAATAATATTTGAACCTACAGATCTAGAAATAGCAATTGCCCATAAAGGTTTTGCGTGGGCGAAAATCGAAATATTCGGTAAAGCAGCACATGGAAGTATGCCTGATAAAGGAATTGATGCAATTACAAAGGCAGGAAAAGTGTTAATCGAAGTAGAGAATTTACAAAAAAATGTACTTTCACGTAAACAACATCAATTACTTGGTTTCCCTTCAATTCATGCGTCATCAATAAGTGGAGGTAAGGAATTAAGCACATATCCAGATTACTGCAAGATAGAATTAGAAAGAAGAACACTACCCGGCGAAACTAGAGAAGATGTCATGGAAGAGATACAAGGTATTATTAACAAAATAAAGGCATCAGATGAAGAGTTTAAGGCTGATTTTGATGTATTTTTCTACCGTCCTGCACTTGAAGTATCGAAGGAAGAGCTAATTGTAAAATCTTTAGAAAAAGCATTTACAAATAGATTAAGGATTAGTCCACACTTTATAGGTATGAGTGGATGGATGGACTCAGCAATATTAGCAAGTGTCGGAATACCAACAGTTATTTATGGTCCAAGCGGCGATGGATGTCATGCTGCAACTGAATATGTTGAGTTTGCTTCGGTAATTGATACAGCCAGAATATTGACTGATGTGATTATTGATTTTTGTGGTATTTCGAAGTGCAATAACACGGGGTGAGTTATATAGGTACTATTCTAAATCTCTATCTTCGAAAATGAAAATTTCTTCAATTGTAGAATTAAAAACACGGGCAACTTTAGCAGCAAGTTTAAGCGAGGGATTATATTCTCCCTTTTCAAGAAACACAATAGTTTCTCTTCTTACACCGACTATTTTTGCTAATTGTTCTTGGGTTAGATCAAAACGTGCTCTAAGTTCCTTTATCCTAGTTTTCATTTTACTCAAAACCCTTTTTACGATTTAATAGTACCCATGATAGATAAAATGAAACAGTCATTCCAAATAAACCAATCATCAACAGATCGTCATCTAAGTATTTGTTAAATGCAAGTAGTAAAATCCAAACATATAAAGAAATGAAATAGGCATAGCCAGCAGCGTATAATCTAACCTTTTTTGTTCTTTCATCTTCACCTGGCACACCAGCTTTTAAATCATAATAGCACTTTCTGATAAAGACCGAAAGAATCCCTAAAGGGATAATCATTATGAATAATAGTACTAATGCCATTGAGCTATTTCCGAGTGAGATTAAATTAGCAGAAAAGAAGATAGTACCGATAACCATTAATAGGGATATAATTAGTAAGAAAACAAACCTTTTTTTAGAATTCATTTAAAAAACAAACCCTCCTTTTAGTTAGTTATATATAACTAAATGTTAGTTATATATAACATTATATAGAAATGCCATCTGACTGTCAATGGTCCTATGGATATATCTTGACAATGAGTTATCAGCAATTGCAATAAATGCCGAATTGTATGTCCCAGAGCATTTGGAAAAGAAATAAAACTTCACAAATCGGGCCATGTTCTACGAAATGGGAGGTAAAAGTTTGCACCTGTCCAATAGAAAGGAGCAAAAGGTATTATGAAATCTGAATTAATCAAAGAATTTGCGCTTAAAGCGGGAGCACATATGTGTGGAATTACAGGAGTTGAAAAGTTTGCAGATGCCCCTCAAGGGTTTCATCCAAAAGATGTTTTTAGTCAGTGCAAAAGTGTGGTTGTTTTTATTAAACAAATGCCCATCGATGCCATTCTAGCAGAGAATCCGGTTCCTTATACTCATACTGCATACAAGATGTATGAAGAGATTGACAGAATTGCTATGGAACTATGCCAGTTCTTTCAAAGCAGTAACGTAAAGGCTGCTCTAATCCCCGCCGATGTGCCATATTTATCGTGGGATCAGGAAAACATGCATGGAAGAGGTATCATATCACTAAAACATGCTGCAGTACTTGCAGGTCTGGGGATTTTGGGGAAAAATACAATTTTAATTAATGAAAAATTGGGGAACATGGTTTACATCGGAGCAGTACTAATTGATGCGGAAGTCGATTCAGACCCTATTGTCAAAGGTTTCAATTGTCCTCCTTCCTGCCATAAATGTCTGGACGCTTGTCCGCAGCAAGCCATGAATGGAATAACGGTCAATCAAAAATTATGTAGAGAAAAATCCTTCTTCAAAGCAGGAAGAGGGTTTGATCTATACAATTGTAATGAATGTCGTAAGGTTTGCTTGTACCGTACAGGCCGTAAATAAAGTTGCTACCATCTGTACAAAGGCATTATTCAGTTAAATAAATGAGGCTTTAAAAAGAATTGTGAATGTAAGAAAGTTTATCATCATTAGCGAAATTCTCAAGTTCGGGTTTTTAGAACATCGAAAAAAGAGCCTTTAGCCTAATTGTACTAATTGCTATTTTCCCTTCCATGGAATAAACATTAATGCGGCAGGGCATTAAATAGGTTAACAGATGTGGGGGTTGAAGTAACATTCCGAGCAGGAATTGGAATGGTTCATTGCTATCCATTATTAGCTCCAATGTTTAATGATGCGACAGAAGCTATGAATGAAATATGTAATTTTATTAGAGAGCATTTAAAGATTGATTAAACCTAAAATAACCAGAAACCATTAATAGTAAGGGTTAGGTGAGAGAGATGAATGTATTAATTTTTGGTGGGTCTGGTTTTGTTGGAAGAAAACAACAGAGGAATTACTTTTATTACACAGTCAAAGGGCTGTTTCGAAGAAAAGGGTGAAAATAACAATGGATATTAAAATCGATTATTTAATAAACCATCCTAACTTAATAGAGGAAATCTCAAAATATTTTTATAGTGAATGGGGTTATTTGTATCCGGAAAGGAGCATAAAAGAGTTTGAAGTTTCTATTTCTGAGAGATTGAATTTGAATAAACTCCCTCTAGCTTTGGTCGCTATGGATCAAGATAAATTTATTGGAACTGTATGCTTAAAAGAATATGACATGGAAACAAGAAACGATATTACTCCCTGGTTAGCAGGCTTGTATGTTAAAGAAGAATTCAGGAATAAAGGTGTAGGGAAAATACTTATTGATAACATAATTGAAGTTGCCAAGAAAATGGGTATTAATACATTATATTTATATACACCAAATGCTAAAGAATATTATAAAAAATTTAACTGGAGTGCTATTGACCAAAAAGACTATTGTGGCACAAACTTTACTATTATGAAAAAGAGTTTACAAGAATAAGCAAGTCTTGCGCCAGCCCTGCATCGGGTTGATACATATTTAATATTTATATTTTGCAAGCCCTTAGATATAAAAATGTATCGAGAAAGGTTGAGCAAAGGTAATGAAAAGAGGACAAAAGATAGTTATTACGATAATTATAGTTATAGGAATAGTGGTAGTGTATTTACACTTTGCTCCAGTAAGTTTTGATGCTTCAGCCTGTGGTGGGGGATATAAGAGATGGGTTGCAGATAGTCACTCAGAAGGTTTGATCAATCTTTTTATCGAGGAAAAAGGACTAGATAAAGGAACAAATTTGATTCTAATGTCAAAACCAAGTGACATCGCAGATACAGTAAATTGGAATGGTAGAGATATCTATGCAACAATTGAATTGGAGGTTGATGGGAGACCTTTTTCAGTATCTTATAGCGGGAAACGATATTGGATAGAAAAATATGCTTGGAAAATTGACAATATAGTAAGTGGGATTGTGATTAGGAGAGGGGCGAATTAAAATGCTGAAGAAAATTATGGGAATGTTTTTTGGTTGGGAGACTATTTACATGACAAGCAATCTTCAGGAATTTGCTACCATGAGGGGAAGACTATTAGACAATGGAATAAAAACCAAAACGAGAACCGACAATAATAGTTTTGGTGGTACAGGACAATCTAGAATAGCAATTGGTTCAAGTATCCGAACCAACTATGAAATTCTAGTGAAAAAAGAAGATGTACATAAAGCAAATCACGCAATACATGGTCCTAAGTAAGATTATTTTCGTATAATGTTTAAGGGGCATCTGGCGGCCTCCTGAATGGTGGGCTTCTACACTAAGTATAACAGGGGGATTAAGAGTGTGGATTATCAGGTTTTGACCAATCTTAAAATAGTAGTCCCTTCAATTCTCACAATTATATTATTCGGATTAGTTGTTAATTGGGGAATAGGTAAGCTATTCAATGAATTGGAATTGATTTCAAATAAAATCGCGCAAAAAATTGTTCCATGGTTATCAAAGTTTAGATTAAGCATTATAATTTTAGAATTTGCTTTTCTGGCTTTCTCAATTTTATTTCTTATTGTAATGTGTAAAGCAAAATATTGGGCCTTTATTCCTTATGTTATATATTCCTTTATCAATTCAGCAATCTTAATTACCCTGAGGAAACAAACACCTAAACAGGCTTCCTTTTTTGATTTAGCTGGGATAAGAAATAAGAAGTTTCATAATGAGAATTACTTTTTCAGCCGTTTAGGTTATTTTGGTAAAAATGGATTTAGTTTAATAATTCTTCTTGTGTTAATACAAATAATATTTCGATTTTTGCTTCTATTAGAGTGGCCAATTAGTGTGTATTACATTGCATATATTGTATTTCCTCTCTATGTAAATTTTTGGATATACTTTGATAAACTTAAATTTAATGAAGATAAAATAATTGTCAATCTTAGACGACTTATTGCATATTTTTTCTTGGTAGCATATGGATTTTTTAATGGGTATCAGAAAGTTATTAGTTTTTTTATTGACAATGAAGCAGTAGATGAATACAGTCTCTTTTTTTCTATTTCAAGTGTAATATTTATTGCCTTAGATAGATTTACTAAAGCTTTAGCTAATGATTATAAAGAATTTTATAATAAAAAAAGTAATGAGCTTTGAGAGGACATAAAAACAAAACTTGCGCCAGTAGTTCTAGCATTGTGCCTTTTGCAATGCGTAGAAATACCAGTACTATAGTGCGCCAAGTCCTTAGACGCGGGCGGAAGCATGCAATTATTGCACCAGGGCAAGGATTTTTTCCAAAGTTAGATTATGGACTATTTTCATCAAACCTCACAAAAATGGTGATTAATGGTGGTCTAGGAGAAAGTGTGTTACCTATTAGGTTTTATAATCGACCTGAGATTGTACTAATAACTCTGGAGACTGGGTAATGATTATTCATACTGTCATGAGGACAGGAGAAAATGCATAGTAGACGTTAAAGTTGAATTAGGTTTCTAAAAAGGTGGCTTATTATTGATGAATGATATCAGCTCTATTGACAGGGAAATCAAGTGGAATGAATCGGATTCAGAGCAATTTTTACAATTTGGAAAAGCACTTGTGCCATATCGCGAAAAGATGGAAAAGATATTAATTGATTTACTATTCACCTACTCTCAAAATGAATTTACAGTCGTAGATATTTGCGTTGGTGGAGGGTGGCTCGCAGAATCTATCTTGAAAAGATACCCTAAATCAAAGGTCATAGCATTAGATGGTTGCGAAAAAATGTTGAATTATGCAAAAGATAGATTAACTTCTTGTGCGGATAGGGTGACATTTAAAAAATTTGACATACATAAACAAAGTTGGGAAGAAAATCTCGGCAAAGTGGATTGTTTTACTAGTATATTAGCTATCCATCATTTAAATGATAGTGAAAAAGAAATGCTTTTTAAAAGACTCTACTCTGGTCTAAAGAGAAAAGGAAGATTCATTATTGCTGATATAATCAAACCCGTTACAGAGGAGTCAAGACTAATAGCAGCACGAGAGTGGGATGAAATTGTAGAAGAACAATCTATGAGTTTTTACGGGGATTTAAGGGCTTACAAGTTTTTTGAACGAGAACAATGGAATATATTCTATTATCCTGATCCAGTTGATAAGCCTTCTATACTTGCGAGTCAGTTGAAATGGTTGAAAAATGCAGGTTTCAGAAATATTGAAGTTCTATTTTACCATGCAGGGCACGCCCTTTTTACTGGCTCAAAGTAAACTTCTCATATTTGCAGAACGTTATATGATTTATTCTTAACGCATGGTTGTTAACACTCTCAATCTGCCTTATAAATTGGATATACTGGCAACCAACCTTTTAACTTTCCATATTTAAAGAGATTAAGCAATATTTCCATTTCCTCTTTTACAAAGTCTATAAACATAACACGTAAGGAATCATTGTTAAGGATCATCACAGCATTACGAAGGTTTTTCTCTACCGCTGCTATACACCCATTGCGCATTTGCTCAAATAAAAATTGGTCACTAATTAATGAACTATTATTTACGTCTTTAGAAATCTTAACACTTTTTGGTGACCTACTTGGTTGAGGTACTTTATATTTATCCAATTGTTCCTCTACTAAAGATATTTCCTTTTCCAAATAATTCAATCCTGCTTTAATAAGCGTTACAAAATCAGCATCATTTGCCCAGTTGTAATATTTATGAGTTTGTTCTAGACAACTATATCTATAATACAAATGCTGTGATAATATAAATGCTTCACCAATATCTATCTTTGGTGGTGTAACGCTATTAGTTGTACCAATGTGAAAGTTCCCAACCTGAATCATAATAATACCCCCAAACTAGTTAGTAATATTTATTTTGCCAATTTAGTGAAATTCAATACACAATTTTTGTAGTCCATCTTATGGGTTTGCCAGGATATGTAATGTATGGGAAAATAACTATATTCTATTTAATACTAACTAGGGGTCCTCATTACAGCTTTAGAAAAGGAGTATAGATAATGAAATTTAAAGCAGTTGAACTGGAAGAAGCGCAAGATATATTTTTCGATGATAAAACAGCAATAGCTGATAAAATTCTTGATGCTTTTCAGGAGATCGATTTAATAAAAAAGCACTCAACGCAGGTATTTAAGGGTGCATCTAAATTACGAAAAAGGACAATGGATTGCAAGGCAAATAGGTAAACAAGCATCAAGTGTAATGAGATCAATGGTTGGTTGTAATGCATTGATAGATATACCGGCAAATTCAGGGACAATCCCACTAGGAGCACTAGTTAAAGCAGTACTCTTAGGCGCGTTAGTAATGCCAGGAACGTTATCGGTTCATATCTCTAATGTTCTATTTTAAGGAGTGCAAAAACAACATTAATTAAATCTAATTTTGGGGTGATAGTTTTGAAAGATTTAGATCAGATAAAACATGATTTAAATTGTTATATTAACCATGACAAGGCCGAATTTCTTCCAAAATTTTTTAAGGCAGTACCCGGTGGTTATGGTGAAGGAGATCAATTTATAGGTATAAGAGTGCCTGATCAACGCAAAATTGCAATGAAACATTATCGAAATGTATCGTTAGAGACTGCTCAGGAGCTATTAAGAGAACCAATTCATGAATATCGATTTACAGCATTAATAATATTAGTCTACAAGTTTGAGAAAGCAACAACAGAGCAGGATAAAAAGAATATTGTAGACATGTATCTAAGAAATACTCTGTACATTAATAACTGGGACTTAGTTGATGTATCTGCAGAAAAGATTTTGGGTGCATATCTTATGGATAAAGATAGGAATATCTTATACGAACTTGCAAACTCAAATATTCTCTGGAAACAAAGAATTGCAATCATTTCTACATTCTATTTTATAAGAAAAAATGAGTTTAAAGAAACCTTAAAAATGGCCAAGATACTACTTCATCATGAACATGATTTAATACATAAGGCTGTAGGTTGGATGTTGAGGGAAGTAGGAAAGAGAGATTTTTTAACAGAACTTAAGTTCTTGGAGGAGCATTATCAATCAATGCCTCGGACAATGTTAAGTTATGCAATAGAGAGGTTTGAACCGGAATTGAGGCAGAAGTTTTTAAAAGGCCTGGTTTAGGAATAAAAAAGAGACATAGATTGTCATTTTACAGAAAAAGTAAATTAATGAAGGATAGATGGCACTTTTGTGGAATTAATTTATATGTTTAATAGATTCAAATGATGTAACATGTAATAAATTTGGAAATATGTGAATGCAATATGATATAGATGTTTGGAAGGGGGGAGAAGAACTTGGCCTTAAGATTTGTACTTGGTGCTGCAGGCTCAGGTAAAACGCAATACTGTCTTAGAAGCATAAGAGAAGAACTAAGGGACAAGCCTGATGGACATGCCTTGATTTATTTAGTTCCTGAGCAGGCTACCTTTCAGCTAGAGAAGGAGCTGGCTTGTACTCCTGGACTAGGTGGGTTAATGAGGGTTCAGGTTCTAAGCTTTCGGAGATTGGCCTGGAGAGTTTTTCGAGAAGTAGGTGGGGAAACTCGTAAGCCCATAGGAGAACTTGGAAAGAAGATGATCTTAAAAAGACTTTTAGAAAATAGAAAAGGAGATTTACAGGTATTTGCTCAAGCAGCAAAGCAGCCTGGATTTTTAGATATCCTCTCAAAAACCATGTCTGAAATGAAAACCTACTTGCTTACACCTGAGCAATTAAAGGGTAGCGCGGGTTTTTTTGACATGGATGAACAAAAATTGCTTGGTGCAAAGCTTAACGACATCAGCATTTTATATAAAGATTTTGAAGACTATCTAATGGATAAATATCTAGATCCAGATGATTATCTTACATCACTAGCAGAAAAAATAAGGCACTGTAATTTTGTGAGGCATTCGGAAATTTGGATAGATGACTTTACTGGCTTTACACCCCAGGAGTATAAAGTTATAGAGGAACTTATAAAAACAGCTAAGCAAGTAAATATTTCACTATCCTTGGACCCACAAAACATCAATAGGCCCTTAGAGGATGAAGACTGCTTTTACATAACAAAGGAAACCTATATAAAAATAAACAAGCTGTCTGTAGGTTTAAAAGTACCTGTAATTGAGAGACTCAGCTTGCCAACTCCTAGCTTAGTACCCTATAGATTTAGAGGATCTCCTGATCTGGCGTATTTAGAAAAGCATTATTATAATCCCGATTTACCTTGCTACCACCAGGAAGTAAATAATCTAGAAATAGCTTCGGCAGTAAATAGAAGAGCAGAAGTTGAAAGCATAGCCAGAGAGATCTTAAATTTATCCAGAACTAAAGGGTACAGGTGGAGAGAAATTGCTGTTATCCTCAGGGATTTTGAAGAGTACCAGGAGTTAGTGGAGACAGCATTCCTTGATTACGGAGTGCCCTTTTTTATGGATAAGAAAAGGTCTATGATTCACCATCCCCTTGTAGAACTGATTATTTCAAGTATGGAAACAGTTCTTGAAAACTGGCCTGTTGAGCCCTTATTTAGGTCATTAAAAACAGACTTTTTTCCTTTAGATAGGGATGCTGTAGATAGACTAGAGAACTATATTATTGCCCATGGTATTAGGGGCAAGGCTTGGCTCCAGTCATCTCCCTGGAGCTATAGAAGAAAAGGAACATTAGGAGAGGATAATGAATTAAGCTACTGGGAAAAAGATGAAATTACCTATATAAACAAAACCAAGGAAATGGTTCAGGAGGTCTTACTTGAATTCCATCATTCCTTAAAGAAAGCAAAGACTGCTATTGAGAAGACTACAGCAATCTATGAACTATTTGAAAGGTTAGAGGTTGACATAAAGCTTAATAACTGGATTGAGGAAGCCCGGGAGAATGGAAATCTTGAAGAAGAGAGAGAACACTCTCAGATTTACCAGGCAGTTATCCAGGTATTTGAGGAGCTAGTAGAATCCTTAGGTGATGAAAACTTAACCCTGGAAGAGTATTCTCAGATTTTAAAAGTAGGTCTTGAGGGTATTGAGCTTGGTTTAATTCCTCCTGGCCTTGATCAGGTAGTGGTGGTATGTCTCGGACGCTCTAGAACAC
Organism: Desulfitibacter sp. BRH_c19; assembly: GCA_001515945.1. Taxonomy (NCBI): domain Bacteria; kingdom Bacillati; phylum Bacillota; class Clostridia; order Neomoorellales; family Desulfitibacteraceae; genus Desulfitibacter; species Desulfitibacter sp. BRH_c19. Next base: position 31,121 of record LOER01000006.1, on the reverse strand, counting down.
CTAACATAAAAGCGGCATTTTTGGCAGGTGTTACAGATGGTGTTCTCCCTATGAGACCATCCGAAGAGGGCATGCTAACAGATAGAGAAAGAGAGGGTCTTCAAAGGGTGGGAATGGAATTAGCACCTGGAGATGAGAGGTTACTAATAGATGAGGATTATCTAGTTTATACAGGCCTTACTAGGGCAAGTGAGTACCTATGTATAAGCTACCCATTGGCTGATACAGAAGGAAGGGCTCTTATGCCCTCGATGGTCATAGATAATCTTAAAAGACTATTTCCTCAAATAAGGGAAAAGTTCTGGATACTAGAGCCTAAATCACCAGAGGAAACATTAGATTTTGTATGTAGCGGAAAAGGAACTCTACCTTTGATGGTAAGCCAGTTTCGTTATCTAAAGGAGGGAATGGAGGTTGATTCCCGCTGGTTTGATGTTTACAACTGGTTCATTAATCAAGAAGAGTATACACAGAAAATAAGTAGACTATTTCAGGGGCTTTTTTGGACCAATAAAGAGGAACCTCTTTTTATACACACCAGAGAAAAGCTCTTTCATTCAGTAAAAGGGGACACACCTGCTACGTCAGGAACCTCCTCAAGCTTAATAAAAACTAGCGTTTCTCGTTTAGAAAAATATAAGCAGTGTCCATTTGCTCATTTTCTAAACTATGGTTTAAAGCTCAGGAGGAGATTAACCAATAAGCTAGAGGCACCAGATTATGGGCAATTTTATCATGCTGCTTTAAAAGACTTTTTTGAAAAAGCTGCTTCAGAGCAATTGGACATGGCTGATATTACTGAAGCTAAGCTGACAACCATTCTTGATGAAGTGGTAGGTAATTTAGCACCTCAGATGCAAAATGAATTACTTTTAAGCTCAAACAGATATAAATTTCTTGCAAAAAGGCTACAAAATATTATTGAAAGCAGCCTAAAAGCAATGATAGATCATGCAAAAAAGGGCAAGTCCCGTCCCATTGGCCATGAGATAGACTTTGGTTACGAGGGTAGCATACTTCCTCCCCTGGATATACCAATTGATGAAGAAACCACTCTTCAGATTGCTGGTAGGATAGATAGGGTAGATTCTGTAGCTGGTGAGGATGCAAGATATCTTTTAATTATTGACTATAAATCAGGAAATACTCAATTAAAGCTTGATGATCTCTATCATGGCTTGAGCTTGCAGCTTCTTGCATATTTGCTGGTCTGTCTTGAGAACTCAGGATACTTGGAGTTAGATGAAGCTCTGCCAGGAGGCATATGCTATTTTAGGGTTCACAACCCTATAATAAAGCTTGATAAAATTGAAGATGAGGAAAAGATCAAGAAGGAGCTAGGTAAAGAGTATAAGCTTAGGGGAATAGTACTTGCCGATCAAAAATTTGTACGTCTAATGGATAGTGAATTTGCAACGGGCTGGTCACAAGTAATTCCTGTTGGATTAAAAGGGGATGGATTTTATCAGAAGTCCAAAGTATTTACTAGTGAAGATTTTGAACTTCTAAGAAATCATTTTTATAAAACAATTAAGAAAATTGGTCAAGAAATATTATCAGGTATTGTAGCAATTGAACCCTATAAAAAAGGTAAGATAAAGCCATGCACATTCTGTGATTATAAGGCAATCTGTCAATTTGATGTACTGTTCCAAGAGAACAATTACAGGGTTTTAAATAATATTCCTCATCATACAGTCTGGGAGCAGCTAAATAAGGAAAGGGGACACAAAGCTGATGAAGAGTCAAGTAATGCCCCTGAACCTGACATGGAATATGGTGTAAAGGAAGGTGACAATAATGAGTGAGCTAACAATACAGCAGCAGGGAGTAATAGAAGCAAGGGGTTGTAATCTATTAGTTTCTGCAGGGGCAGGTGCAGGTAAAACCCATACCCTTGTGGAACGAATTATTCAGCTTGTATCAAATGAACAAGAGCTTGTTGACCTTGATAGACTCTTGGTTGTCACCTTTACCAATGCAGCAGCGGCAGAAATACGTCAGCGTGTGGGAGAATCAGTAGCAGCTCAAATTCGTAGTGGAAACAGGTCAAAGCACTTACGCAGACAGGTCAGGCTATTGAATAAATCCTCGATTTCGACAATTCATTCCTTCTGTTTAAATGTTATAAGGCAGCATTTCCACAAGCTAGATTTAGACCCTACCTTTAGAATTGCAGATGAATTAGAAAGTGATATCTTAAGAACAGAGGTAGTTGAGAAGCTTCTAGACAGATACTATGATAACGGAGATCTGGATTTTTTGGATCTTTTAGAAAGCTATGGGGGGCAAAGAGAAGATACTCCTTTGCAAAAAATGATACTTCAGATACACAACTTCTCTGCAAGCACACCCTGGCCTGAGAGATGGCTTGATGGGGTTGCCTGTGGGTTTTGTGATGAAAACATTCAGAGCGTTGATGATTACCCATGGATTGACTATCTTAAAGAAGAAATCAGTCTTGAACTACAGAGAGTTAGAGGGGTCTTGGAAAGGGCTTTAAAGATAGCAAATCAAGCAAATGGCCCTACACCACTTGCTGAAAATTTAGAAGATGACATGAGTTTGGTGGATGATTTACTTCTTAACTGTAAAGGCAAATGGAATGTGCTAGAAGATGGATTTCATAGCCTCACCTTTACTCGTTTAAAAAGCTGTAAAGGAATAACTTTTGACGAAGACTTAAAAAAACGCATTCAAGATTTAAGGGATGAAGCTAAAAAGAGTCTTAAAAAAATAGAGGCCCAATATTTTTACAGAACAGAAGCGGAATTTTTGGAGGATATGCATAGTGCTGCTCCCTTAATTGAAAAACTTGTAGAGCTCGTTAAATCATTTAATGAAGACTATAAAAGGGTAAAGCTTGGTAAAGGTCTCCTTGACTTTGGTGATTTGGAGCATTACTGCCTGGAATTACTATCAGAGCATGTAGGTGGTGAGATAAAACCATCTGAAGTTGCAATGGAACTCAGGGAAAAATTCATGTATGTGCTAGTGGATGAATATCAAGATATTAATGAGGTTCAGGAAACAATCCTACAATTGGTCTGTAAACAAGCTCAGCAGGGTCCAAACTTCCTGATGGTTGGGGATGCAAAGCAGAGTATCTATCGTTTTAGGTTGGCAGAGCCTTCCCTTTTTCAGGATAAACAGCAAAGCTTTTCCACGATTGAAGGAAGTAAAAACAGGAAGATAGACTTAACAAAAAACTTCCGAAGCAGGGATTCAGTTATAAATGGTGTGAATTTTTTATTCAGGCAAATAATGACCTCTCTTGTGGGAGAAATAGAGTATAACATAGAAGCTGAGTTAGTTTGTGGTGCAGTTTATCCTGAGGCAGATCAAAATTGTGACAGAAGTATTGAGCTACTGCTTATTGATCGAGCTGAGGGAACTGCTTTGGATAATATATCTGAAGAATTAAATGCTGATGATAGAGATGAAGCCTCCGATCAGAATGATGAAGAAGAGGAACTTGAAGTTAGTCAAATGGAGGCCAGGACAATTGTCCGTAGAATAGAAGGATTTGTCAATGAGGCCTATCCAATCTATGACAAAAGACTTAAAGGCTACAGACCCCTAGAATATAGAGATGTTGTTATTCTACTTCGTGCAACAAGGGGCTGGTCAAATTCCTTCCTTGAAGAGTTCCGCAAAAGGGATATTCCAGCCTATGCAGAGCTTAGCTCGGGGTATTTTGAAGCAGTAGAAGTAAATACAATCATGTCACTATTGAGGGTTATTGATAACCCCAGGCAGGATATCCCCTTGGCCGCTGTACTGAGATCTTCTATAGTAGGGCTTACAGCTGATGAACTTGCTACAATGAGATTGAATAAAAAGGATGGAGATTTTTTCGAAGCAGTCATTGAAGCATCTAAAGGTGAGGACTCTCTTGGCAATAAATCAAAATTAATAGTAGACATGTTAGGAAGGTGGCGAACCATGGCCCGCCGAGGTAGTCTTTCAGGGCTACTATGGAATATTTATGGTGAGACCGGATATTTTGATTTTGTAGGAGGTCTTCAAGGGGGCCAGCAAAGACAGGCCAACCTAAGGTCTTTATATGACAGGGCAAGACAGTATGAGAATCTAAATTTCAGAGGTTTATCCCGTTTTCTGCATTTTATAGAGACATTTCTTGAAAAGGGAAAGGATTTAGGAGAAGCCCGTAGTATGGGAGAAAAGGAAAATGTAGTAAGGATTATGAGCATTCATAAAAGCAAAGGCCTTGAGTTTCCGGTTGTTTTTGTAGCAGGTCTTGGCAAGCAGTTTAATATGATGGATTTAAATAAGGATATTTTAATTCATAAAAAGCTAGGCCTTGGCCCAGAACTAGTAGATAGTAAATTACGTGTCAAAACGTCTACCTTGGCAAAACTGGCTATTAAAAATAAAATTCATCGAGAAAGTCTTGCAGAGGAAATGAGAATTCTTTATGTTGCCCTAACTCGAGCAAAGGAAAAACTCATACTTGTTGGATCGGTAAAGGAATTGAACAAAGCAGTTTTAAAATGGGAGCAAACCCTATTCCATGAGGGATGGCAGCTTCCAGATGGGAATTTGGCTGGAGCAAAAACCTTTTTGGATTGGCTTGTACCTGCCCTACTCAGACACAGAGACATGAAAAACTTGCGTACCTTCCTATCATCAGATAATATACCGAACGTGGGCATATATGAAGACCCTTCTATCTGGAAGTGTATGCTAATTAATAAATATGAACTTGGTATTAGTAAGCAGATTGAGGAAAAAAGTCAGACTATTAAAATTCTAGAAAGAATTAAAAATATAGAAGTAGTTGAAACTGATGGCTCTAATCTTGATACTGTTGAACAGATTTTATCTTGGAAGTATCCATTTCAAGCTACAGTTGGCAAATCTGCAGTTGTTTCAGTAACAGAAGCAAAGGGAATGCTGATGGAGCATCCTGACTTAGCCCCTAACCTAAATCAGGGAGAGATTGTTAAGTATCCTCCCAAAAGAAACAAACCAGTTTTTCTGCAAAAATTAAGGGACCTCAATCAGCTATCCTCTACAGAGTATGGAAATCTAATGCATAAGGTGATGCAGTATCTAAGCTTTGATGCTATTAGGGAGCAGTTAGATATTATAACAATAAAAGGGCAGGTTGAATTAATGCTTGAGCAGAATATCGTTACTCCTGAAGAAGCCAACCTAGTCAATTTTAATCAGGTACTGCAGTTCTTTGAGTCTCCACTAGGTGCTAGAATCTTAAAAGCTAGTGAGGTTAAGAGAGAATTGATATTTACTCTAGCAATTCCTGCTACTGACATTTATAAAGGGGAAGAAAAATTGCTTAAAGATGAATGTGTTCTAATGAGAGGCATCATAGACTGTTTGTTTTATGAAGAGGATGGTGCGGTTGTCGTTGATTATAAGACTGATTATGTTAACCAAACCAACCTTGAAGAAAAAGTTGAGAGTTATAAAAATCAGCTTAATCTTTATTCTCAGGCTGTGGAAACAATTTTAAAGAAACCTGTCAAAGAAAAACACTTATATTTTTTAAGCATCAACAAAGCCATTAGAATTCCAAAGGGAGTTGAATTTAATGAGAGTACTTCACACATCTGATTGGCATTTAGGGAAAAACCTAGAGGGACGAGATCGGCATAAGGAACAAGAAGATTTTATTGAGGAGCTTAGTCAGATCGTTAAGGATGAGAAGATTGACCTTGTTTTAATTGCGGGAGATATTTTTGATACATATAATCCCCCTGCCTTGGCAGAACAACTCTTTTGTAATGCTATAGATATACTGGCAGAAGGAGGTAAACGTGGGATAGTGGTTATTGCTGGAAACCACGACAATCCTGATAGACTGTGTGCCGTGGAAACTTTAGCACAGCGTCAAGGAATATTTCTGTTGGGGCTGCCTGCAAGTGAAATCCATCCCCAAGTCCTTTCCAACAAAGCAAGCTGTGTGAATTCTGGAGCAGGTTGGATTGAGATTTCAGTACCTGGTTGTGAACATAATGCAGTAATACTTACCCTTCCCTATCCTTCAGAAGCTAGGCTTAAGGAGGTTATGAGTCTTGAACTGGATGACGAGAAAATGCAGCAGGCTTACTCAGAGCGTGTTAAAAATCTCTTAATGGCAAATTCCCAAAACTTTCGCAAAGACACAGTTAACCTATTGATGAGTCACATCTATACTGCAGGGGGTAAGATCTCCGATTCTGAAAGAAGCTTTCACTTAGGAGGAGCATGTACTGTTTATCCCGATGCCTTGCCGTCAGAAGTTCAGTATGCTGCATTAGGTCACCTTCATAGGCCTCAGAGGGTGAAAGCGGACGTACCTGCCTACTATTCTGGTTCTCCCCTTGCCTATAGTTTTTCCGAAGCTAATCAGACTAAATCTGTTTACATAGTAGACATAAGCCCAGGTGGTCAGGCTGATGTGAAAAGTGTTCATTTAAATAGCGGAAAGCCCCTTGTTAGGTGGGTAGCAAAAGGTGGTGTCAATGAGGTTCTTGAGTGGTGTGAGGAAGGTAGAAATATGGATGCTTGGATAGAGCTGGAGATATACCTTAAAGAGGTAATGAATCACCAGGAGTTAGCGCTGATTAAAAAAGCTCATCCAGGTATCATAGCCATCAGACCTGTTTTTATTTCAGAAGACAAAGATACTCTGTCAGCAGTAGATCGTTCAGGTGTTGCCATTGATGAACTCTTTAAACAGTTTTATATGACAAAGTCAGGAGGAACCCTGCCTGGTGAAGACCTTATGAACTTGTTCCTAGAGCTTCTAAATGAGGATCAGGAAGAAAGTGAGAAGGAGGTGGAGACTGTATCATGAAGCCAATAAAATTGAAACTACAGGGATTGCATAGCTATCAAGACATTCAGGAGATTGACTTTAGCAAATTATGTGAAAGGGGTACATTTGGTATATTTGGCCCGACCGGAAGTGGTAAATCAACGGTTTTAGATGCAATCACCCTAGCCCTTTTCGGTAAAGTGGAAAGAGCCCCGAAGAATACCCGCCAGGGAATTATTAATCATAATTCTGATAAGGTTTATGTTTCCTATACCTTTGAACTAAATTCTGGGGATGGTTCAAATAGATATATAGTTGAAAGACAGTTCAAGAAAATACGTGAAAATACAGTTCAAAGTGGCAACTGCCGTTTAATTGAAGAAGGTGATTTTGGGCAAAGAGTACTTGCAGATAAGGTCAATGATGTTGATCAGTCTGTTGTTCAGATACTAGGACTTACCGTGGACGACTTTACTAGGGCGGTTGTACTTCCTCAAGGAAAATTTGCCGAATTTTTATCTCTTCAAGGACGGGACCGCAGAATGATGTTGCAACGGCTTTTTAACCTTGAATCATATGGTGACAAGCTCCAGGAAAAGGTAAAAAAGAGAAGTGAAGTAGTAGTCAATTCCATAGAGGGGATAGAGCGTGAAAAGCAGGGTCTAGGGGATGCGTCAGAAATGACCCTAGAAAATGCTAAAGTGTCCCTCGAAAAAGCTAAAGAAGCAGAGCTACAAAGTAAGGTAGCACTTGAAAAAACACAGAAGATCTTTGATCAGTACAGGGAGATCTGGCAAAAGCAAACAGAGCTCCATGGAGTTATTAGTGATAAAAAACTTCTGCTTAAAGAAGAAGGAGAAATAACAGCCTCTGAAAAAGAGTTAAATCAAGCTGAAAGGGCTGAGTCCATAAGGCATCTTTTGGAGGAACAGGAACATCTTGATAGATTAAAAGACATCCAAGCAAAAGAACTAGAAGGCGCCCAAGATATATTTTATAGAACTGAAAGTGAACAGAAAAATCTTCAGAAGGTATTTTTAAATACAGAAAAAGAGTGGGAAGAAAAACAACCACTTCTCATTATGAGAAAGACAAGACTAGAAGAAGCTAAAGTTCTTGAAAAAGAAATTACAGCTTTAATGATTGATGCCACGGAAAGACATAAAAACAAAAAGGCCTGTACTGCAGTAGTAGCTGAATTAGATACTCAGATTCATATCCTAAGGTCAAAAAGGGAAACTAGCCTTAAGGAACAAAATGCAATGAGAAGTATAGTAGGAAATCATACAGTTTCTCCAGAAGATAGGCAGCAGATCAACCTTGCATATAATACTTACCGAGAGTACCAGGATATCTTAGGTCAGCTGTCAGAAAGCAAAAAAGAATTTAACCATAAAAAGAAACTATATCAACAGGCTGAAAATGGATTCCAAGAAGCAGAGCAATTTCTTCTTGCAGTGGTTGCAGAGGAGAAAACTATTTCTGAAAACTATCAGAAAGAGAAAAAAAGAAGTCCAGGAGATGAAAAGAAGTTTTTTTACCACATTAATGAAGTAATTCGCTATGAAAAAGAGATAAATGATCTTAAAGAAAAGATCACCACTCTTACAAATGATTTGTCTACAGCCCAGATAAATAGAAAGAAAACAAGAGAAGACTACGAAACGCTAGAAAAAAGCATCAAAGCTTTGGAGGAAGAACGAAACAAGATCGAAGGTGAATTAAAGGATCAGGAGAGACAGAATCTAGCTGGAATGCTTGTTGAGTCCTTAGAAAATGGTGCACCTTGTCCAGTCTGTGGAGCTAGGGAGCATCCTGAACCAGCCCAGGCAAATGATAGTATTGAAAATTTAAATATATTAAAAGAAAAATCAGCAGAATGTACTAAGGAATTAGATAAATTAGCAGAAGAACTGCGGACTAGTGAAAAAAGCATTTATCAGCAGCAGCTATACCTAGATAGTTTAAAGGATAAACTTGAGCAAGAAAATATTCTCATTGAGGAAAAGCAAACCTACCTGTCTCATCAAAGAAATAGTCTTCCTGAAGCATGGCAGAAGCTTGACTCAGATGAGCTTAAACTAACGTATGAGAGACAACTAGCTACCCTAGAGCAGCTAGAAAAAGCAGTTACAGAAGTCAAAGACAGGCTGAATGCTGCAAAATCAAAAAGAGATGTTTCCCTAAGCAGAAAACAAAGCCTATATGAAAATATTGAGGAATCGGAAGCAAAACTTACTGCGCTAGAGTATAGACTAAAAGAAAAGGAAGCGCAGTTAAATGGAGCAAGAGGCGACATTGATATTCTAGAAATAGTAAATGAATGGAAAAAGCTAGGTGAGTGGGATAAGAAAATTGCTGATCTAAAAACAAGAATAGAAAAAGTTGAACAAGAAATTGAGGACACAAATATTTCCTTACAAGAAGCAGAAAAGGGTATTAAGGAAAAGCAGATTGAAGAGGCCGAGTTGGCAATGAATTTAAATCAGCTAAAGATTTCATATGAGGAAAAGAAGACTCTTTTGAATAATATAACAGCGGGTGAGACTGTTGAAAAACTACTAGTTGAAACAAATAAAGAATTAATGGTTTTAAAGGATAAAAAAGAACAGGCAAAGGTAACCCTAGAGAACGTCTCTGAAAAGAGAACAAAGGCGGAAAAGAATCTTACAACCTTCAAGGCTGATTTTGCCAATACTTTAAATAGAATAGAAATACTAAAAGATAAGCTACTTATGGGTTTAAAGGAACAGGATTTTGAAAATGAAACGGATGCAAGAAGTTCACTACGGCCTATAGAAATTTGCAGGGGGCTTAAGGAAAAAATTCAAAAATTTAACAAGAAGCTTGAAGCACTACTAGAAAGAGAAAAGGACTTAGAGAAGCTTCTAGAACAGAAGACACTATCAGAAGAAGAGTGGCAAACTGTTCAAGCACAATTAAAGCTGTGTATTGAAAACCACGAAAAGGCTTTAGAAGATAAGGGTGCTGCGATAAGAGCTCTAAAGGATATTCAAGCCAAGCATTTCAGATGGCAGCAGTTAGAGGAAGAATTTAAGAAGCTTCAGAAACATGGTAATCTTTTAAGGGAATTAAGGAGGGTATTGACGGGCAATGCCTTTATAGAATTTATGGCAGAGGAGCATCTCTTAAATGTTGCTAGGATAGCATCTGCCCGACTTGGAGAGCTTACAAAGAATCGCTATACTCTAGAGGTAGATTCTGAAGGTGGATTTATTATTAGAGATGATGCTAATGGCGGCTTCAGAAGACCTGTCAGCTCCCTTTCGGGAGGAGAAACCTTTCTAGTGTCTTTTTCGCTAGCATTAGCCCTTTCATCTCAAATACAGCTAAGGGGGACCTATCCACTAGAATTTTTCTTCTTAGATGAAGGCTTTGGCTCATTAGATCCGGAACTCCTTGAAGTAGTTATTTCAGCTTTAGAAAGGCTTCAAATGGGGAGCTTGTCCATAGGGGTAATAAGTCATGTCCAGGAAATGAGAAATCGCATGGCAAGAAGACTGATTGTAACACCTGCCCAAGTGGGTGGGGAAGGAAGTAAATTAACCATGGAAATTGGCTAAAGGGGCAACACCATCTGGTGAAAATCATTTGATATGAAAGGATGTAAAATGGAAGATTTGAAAGAATGTTAGAATAAATCGAGATACAACTGAAGATACTGCCCCAAATATTAATTGATAAACGAATCAACTATTGGAACAATATATCTATAGAACAAGTCTAAATAAATATAAAACTAGTTCAGGACCAAAATATTCTTCTTATGTACCCTGGGCTGATTCATATAGTAATACAACAAAATAACAGCAGATAAAGAGGAGGATTTTTGTGGTCAGATTTTTAGTAGGATTATTAATTGCCATATTTATGGTTTCACCTGTAAATGCAACTGAAATTAAAACAGAAGAAGCTCCAAAGCCAGAGTTAAAGGAAACTGTACCAATTACAGCAGGGGCGGTACTCAAGGAATATCAGTGGCAAACGTCTAGTGGTCATGTAAATATTAATGTTATTGAGGTGGATTTGAAAAATCCCCATGTTCAGGTGGATGTAATACCAGGGGCTGGAAAGCTTACTCAAAGATTAAATGTTTCTGCTATGGCCAAGAATACTGGGTCAGCAGCAGCAATAAATGGGGACTACTATAGTATGAGTGGGGAAGGATCGCCATTAGGTCCGATGATAATGGGCACAAGACTTGTGTCATCTCCATCAAAACTAGAAAATATTTTTGCTCTAGGTATAACAAAGGATAGAATGGCCTACATAGAACCCTTTACCTTTGAAGGAAAGGTTAGCGCTTCTTCAGGAGCTGAGTTTCAGCTATCAGGACTCAATAAAACAATATATTGGGAAGAACCTGTGGGGAGTCATAGTCATGCAAATAAGCTTCACGTGTATAGTGACCTTTGGGGAGGAAAAACTAGGGGTCATGATGGCTCCACAACTCCCACAGAGATGCTTGTAAAAGATGGTCAGGTAGTAGAAATAGTAGTGGGAGAATACTTTGACCATGCAGTTCCAGAAGGAATGTATATTTTGAGGGGTCATGGTGATGCAGCAAATTTCATGGTGGAAAACTTCCAGTCTGGAGATATGATAGATATTCAATATTCTATTGAACCTAATAGAGATTGGTCCATGATAGTAGGAGGACATTCGTTACTGGTAAATGAAGGGAAAGCCATTCCATATTCCAGGAATACTTCTGGTTTAAGTGGAGTCCGTGCGAGGACAGCTGCTGGCATCTCCAAGGATGGACAAACATTGTACTTTGTGGGAGTAGAAAGAAATACTCCAATTAGTGTTGGTTTAAGCCTAACCAACCTATCCAAATTTTTTGAGGAAATTGGTGCATGGAAGGCTTTAAACCTTGATGGTGGAGGATCCACTACAATGGTATCAAGACCTCTTGGAGAATGGGAAACTAAAAGAGTTTTTGAACCAGAGCAGCCCCAAGAACGTTTAGTGGTTAATGCAATAGGAATTTACTCAAAGGCCCCACAGGGACAATTAAAAGATTTAATTATTGGTGGAACAGAGATACTCTTAATTAACGAAGAGACTAATTATACATTGAAGGGCTATGATGAATTTTACAACCCTGTCGACGTTAAAACATTACCTGTACAGTGGCAGGAGACCGGAAAGCTAGGAACCATAGAAGAAAATAAATTCATAGCTCGGAAACAAGGTGCTACTGAAATAAAAGCTACTGTAAATTCTACTAACATTAAAATACCTGTTCAAGTATTAGGTAAAAGTGATCTTAATACAATGGTATTAACAGGTACTTCTAGTGCTAATGTGACAGGATCCCAGAAGCAGTTGCAGCTGAATTTAAGTACTAAGTCTGGTGAGAGCAGGCAGGTTCCAGCTCATCTTGTAGATTGGCAGGTACATGGAATAGAGGGGCACGTTTCTCCTCAAGGAGTATTGACTATACAGGATACTAAGGGTAGTGATATCGGATTTGTAGTTGCTAGATACCAGGGCTTTAGTGCTCCGTTAGTATTACAGTTTCAAGGGGAACGGGAAGTTTTAGAATTTGATAGTATGCAGGGAATTTCCTATGAAGGCGTTCCTCAAGGAGTGCTTGGTGAGATATCTCTTGTTAATGACCCAGAAAACTCTTCAGGACAGGTAACAAAACTAGCATATGACTTTACAAAGGGCCAGGGAACAACCGCAGCCTATGTGAGATTTGTAGGAGATGGTATTCCAGTTGATGATACTACAGAAGGTTTTGCCGTAAGTATTTATGGAAATAAAGGAAATGAATGGTTAAGGGCAGAGCTCCAGGATGGTAGTGGAAATATTCATAGACTTGATTTGAGCTCAGGGATTAATTGGTTGGGTTGGAAGACACTACAGGTTAGTACAAAGGACTTAACTAAACCAGTATCTCTTAAGCGCATTTATCTAGCTGTACCAGAAGAACAAAAAGGTCAAAGAAGCTTACAGGGGAGTATTTTAATGAAGGGTTTAACCTTTACTTATGGTACCAAGGGGACTGAACCTTCAGAACAACAAGTACTGGAGCTTACAATAGGACAAAAAATCTTAAAAATTGATGGTAATGAAACTGAAATGGATGTAGCTCCAGTAGTGATTGAAGGTCGCACCATGGTCCCTGTCAGATTTATATCAGAGGCGTTAGGTTCCTCTGTACTCTGGGATGGAGATACTAGAAATGCAACAGTTATTAAGGAACGTCGCTGGATAGACCTATGGCCAGGAGAAGATATTATGGTGGTTGATGGAACTGCAGTTTCTTTAGATGTAGAACCTCAAATAATGCATGGGCGTACTATGTTACCTCTTAGAGCAGTAGCAGAAAGCTTAGACTTATCTATCCAATGGGATCCAGAGACAAAAAAGATAACATTAGAATAGATCCAAATTAGAAATAAACTCTCCCTGCAAAATATGGAGGGAGAGTTTATTTATAGAGTATGTGCGAACCAAAAACTAAGGTAACAATGGAAATGATCTAAACATTCAGGACGGCCCTAATTCTTTGGGAATTTAGGGCCGTCCTTGTTTTTTAGGTTATTCTGTTTCTTTCTCTTCTTTTTCATTCTTTGGACTGCAGCAATCCATTTTAGAGATTATGTCTGGCACCATTTCAAACAGCTTGTCTAAGGATCCCTTATTGCTTAAAGGAAGCACACTTACCTCATCATTTTTTAGTACAAGCATTGCATTAGGCTGAATTTTAGCTCCTAAGCCTCCACCAGATCCAGTACCATCATTACCCTTTTCATCCTTACCACCGCCACCTCCAGCGCCTACGCCAAAGGATACAGTAATAATAGGTATTAGGGTTATATTCCCTACTTGAATGGGTTCACCTACTACAGTTTCAGTACGAATAAATTTTTCTAATTTCTCGAACATAGAGTTAATTACATTTTCAGTTGGGTTCATTTTAATCTTCCTCCTAATTTATATTTTTAAATTTTAATTTTGTCTTAACAATTATAGATACTCACAATTTATAGCTTAAGTTGCATGTTTTAAGATATTTTTTTTCTTTTTTTCACTTCTATATACTCGCCATACCTTTAAAGTATTTTTTGACATGAAAAACCTAAGGAGTCTAGCGACTATAACTATTATTACCAGACGCCCTTTTATTTCAAGTTCTGCCTCATAATACTCATCATCCCAAACAGTCTCTACATCAATTATAGAGTCAATATTTAATTCAGAGAGAGAGGAAAGTATAGCCTGGAGCCAAGCTGTATGATGCGGTTCATAAAAACCAATTTTGCCTTTTATCATTAAAATCTTGGGTTTTAAAATATTAATTAGATCTCTTAAAAAAAATAATACATGGAAGAGAATATCCTTTTTGAAAAGCTGCTTAACAAAACCGAAGCTTTCCTTACCTTGACTAGATTTTCCTTTTTCCTTAGGGTTCTTTTTAAGTTTAAATTTTTTAGCTCTTGCTTTCTTATTCTTAGCAGTCTCTGGATCAATATTAATGGAAAAACCAAAAAGGTTGATTTTACTAATAGTGCCATTAGTATCATACGAAAACAAGATTTTACAGAAATGTAATACACTAATACTACCAAAACCGTAGAGGCTATTTGTATATCCTCCATTAAAAGAATATCTTATTGGAATAATCATTGCTGCTAACAATACAATTAAGATAAATAATAGCAAAAAAAGTATTATATTAAGTATTATTGACATTGGTCCACCACCTATAACCCAATGATTTTAGAAAGCAAAGACTTATTTTTTGTTTCTCTATTGCTACTTGTAGTTGTTTTTTTAAATGCATTTTGAACCATTTTTTTGCCGGGCAGATAGTTTATAAAGCTTACTGTGTTTTTTAAGTTTTTATATTGAAAATTCAAGATGTCCTTACTTTCAAAGGAGGTATCTTCTTTATCTAATGCTACAAAATAAGTATCTAGTGCAGAGGAACGGATAGAAGCTAGCTCTTTGGGAACCTCAGGTATATCTAGATTATTTAAGTCCCAATCCATTACCTTTAGCTGATTTATATCCTTACGGCATTCAGGACAACTTAAAAGATGATTCTCCAGCACTATTTTTTCAAGTGGGGCAATATCTTTATCGATATACTTTTGCAGTAAATCTTTATCCATCTTACACATTTTTTATACCTCCAGTATTCCGTAAGATTGAAGACTTTTCTTCAATAGATTTCTAGCTCTAAAAACACTATTTTTGATAGTACCTATGGGTTGCCTTAAAACAGTAGCAATTTCCTCATAGCTCATGTTTTCCATATACCTTAAGGTTAAGGGTATACGATAGTTGTCAGGAAGTGTTTGCAATGATTTGATAACTATTTCTTGTGTATCATTATATAGTGCAGTTTCTTCAGTATCATCTGCAGCAGCTAGGCAATCCAACAAGGTTGACCCTTCATTTACACCAGCTTCCTGATCCAAAGATATTTGCTTAACCTTTTTACTATCTCTTTTGTAGCTTAAGCAGGTATTAATAGCTATTTTTTTCAACCAGGGTAGGAAGGGGCGAGTTTCATCAAAGCCATGTATGTGGCGAAATATTTTTATATAAACCTCCTGCATTATATCAAGTGCTTCATCCTGGTTGAAGGTATATCCATAACAAATGTTATATAGATACCGCTCATATTTGCTTAGCAAACTATCAAATGCAGCCCTGTCATTATTCTTACACCTTTTTACTAGTCCAACATTAATATCCACGATTTCACCTCTTATAACAACCCTAACTATGTTATACACTAAAAAACACAAAAAAGTTGCAGTTTATTGCAATTTTTTTGCAAATATTTATTTGCAAATATTAATTTGGAAAAATGATTATAAAGATCTTTAGAATGCTACTTAGAAGGATATAAATGAGAATGTGGAGAAATAGTATTAAGTAAATATAGGTAAATACTATTTATTCAGGAGGTTACACCAATAGTTACTAAAAGAATTGAAATGAGGGGTGTTTCTAGGAGAGAATTTGTGGAATACTTTAAAAGCTTGAGTAAGTTTTCTTACGAAGAAAAAAGGTTTTATGGTTCAGATTGGCTAGTTGAGCTTGGTGATGAAAAACCATGTGTATTGTGTTCAATAAAACTGATAGCTGTTGAAATAGCTTTTACTGCTCCCAAAGAATCCTTGAAAGATTTGCTAGCTGATTTTCGCTTGAAGTTTATGCGAGCCGGAGGTTGAACCAGTCGTTTGCGTGTTGTAAAACAAACAATTTATATTATGGGAGGGAGGAACCAGTATGAGTAAACTTGAATTTTTTGCCTATGCTTTAATAAGCGTATTTATATCATCTTCCTTAACCTTTAGTTTAGCCAAAAAATATGATAATAATAAAAAGGTAAAGTATGTACCTGTGTTAGTGGGACTTATCTTAGCTTGTGGTATGGGAGTTAGGGCTATATTATCTGATGGTGCTCAAAGTGCCACTTTTATGTTTTATGCCTTTTTCGGGGTGCTGGTAGCTATGTCTTCTTTAACAACAGCATTATCTATTGAGAAAAGCAAAGAAGAAAAATAGGGGGGATTTAAAATTGGGCTTTACTATAATAGAAAATATTAAATTTGATTTGGATTTTGAAGAGTTACTTACCAGATTACGTATCAAAGAAGGCACTTCTTATGTAAAACGATTAAAACAACTTGTCCAGGAAGCAGAAAATGTTGCAAATTTGAAGGTTCTATATAAATTAGCATATATAGAGGACAAAGGTGATGATACTGTTGTTATTGATGGGATAAAGTTTTCCAGTCGTGTCTTACGTGTTAACTTAGAAAAAGTGAACAGGGTATTCGCATATGTTGCTACCTGTGGGTATGAATTGGAAAAATGGTCAGAAGGTTTTACAGATATGCTAGAAGTATTTTGGGTAGATGCAATTAAGGAACTAGGGTTAAGGTCGGCAAGGAATGCCCTTACTAAGCATTTAAAGGATAAGTATGAAATGGGTAAAATTGCAGAAATGAATCCAGGCTCATTGGGGGACTGGCCCATTAGTCAACAAAAGGAACTTTTTCAACTTCTAGATGATCCTAAGGAACTAATCGGCGTGGAGCTTAAATCTAGTTTTCTCATGACACCTATTAAATCAGTATCTGGCATATATTTTCCAACAGAAACAAATTATAAGAACTGCATGCTTTGTCCAAAAGAAGAATGTCCAGGAAGAAAAGCTCCTTATGATGAAAAACTATATAATGAAAAGTATGCTAAATAGTGAACTAAATTTTTGTATAGTATTTAGGCATTGCTGTTAAAATAGAATAAAAAGGTGATATCATCTTTAATGAAGGAGATAAGATATGGATAGGAATCTTGGAAGTATCTTAGCTGCTGTCTTAATAACAGCAATTATTATTGGTGGTGGAGTTTACTGGTGGCAAAATTCTACTTGGACTGATGAAGTCGATAGACTTAATCAAGAGATAGTAGAATTGAGGCAGCAGGTAGAGGAAGGCCAAGTAAAAGACCCGCCGGACGAAGAGCCAAACGAATCACCAGATGATCAGGTTCCAAATGATCAGGTTCCAACTGAAACTGAAATATCTCGTAAACCTAAAGCTGGTTGGGAACAATTCTTTCCTGCAGCTGAAGAGACAACTCTTCTGGGTAAATCTATAAGTGAAATAAGAGAAACCCTTGGAGAGCCGCCTGTACTTGTTAGGAGTATTGCAGCAAATCCAGAAAATAGTAAGGAAATGTGGGTATATCATCCATTTGATGAAGATCCAACAGGCTTATACCTATTTTTTAAAGGTGGAGAACTGGTAAACTCTCGTTTAGATGAATTTTCTGGTCTGTCTGGTATAGCATTTTGGGATGAAGAGGAGTTTTGGCAAAATTAGAAGAAAAAGTCACACTTAAGTGGCTTTTTTTTTCTTAATTTTTTTAAAAGATAAAATGAAACTATTTATGGAACGTATTCGTATAGATTAGTAGGTGGCGAAGGAAGGGATCTGGGTTGGATTTAGATGTTTGTGTAGAAAAGATTTTTAAAGGTCAAAAAGAATACTTCAATGTCCTTGTTAAACAACTACAGGTGCCAGTATACAGACTGGCAGTTAAAATGGTAGGAGACAAGGAAGAGGCAAAGGATCTGACTCAGGAGATCTTTTTAAAGGTATATAAAAGTTTTGCCACCTATGATAGAAGTGTTAAAATAACAACCTGGATTTACCGTATTGCTACAAATACATGCATTGACTATTTGCGAAAGAAAAAAGAATTGCTAATGCTGAAGGAAGATCAAGCAATCCAAATAGAAAAGAGAGCTGACTTGCTGCCGGAGAAAGCATTTGAAGTTAAGGAACTAAGTCAGGATATTAATTCAAAGATCAATCTTCTGCCTGAGTCTTACAGGGTGGTAGTAATTTTAAAATATATAAATGAATTAACATTTGAGGAAATAGCAGATATTTTAAAGCAACCAGTTAGTACGGTAAAAACAAAGCTTTATCGAGCAAGAGAAATGTTAAGGGGTCATCTTTTAGAAACCAAAAGAGAAGGGAGTGGGTAGAATGGACTGCAAAAATATTGGATTATTAATGCATCAAGTATTAGATGAACCTGAGAAAATGCTTAAGCAAAGAGAAATTATTGATTCCCATTGCCAGCAGTGTCCTACCTGCTCATCCTTATGGTTTGAATTACAACAGATTGAGAATGGTCTTTTTGAAATGGATGTAGTGGAGTTACCTGTAGACTTTTCAACCATTGATTGGGAACTACTGATGCAAACTGAAACAGAGATGGCTGAGAGTTTTTCTACGAGCATGGTGTTTCCAAAACTACCAAATTGGGTATTGGTTCTAATAACGGGGGTAGTAATATTAACATTAGGTGTCTGGGGAGTTCTGGTTTTACCCGGTTTCTGGGTGACCATATCCCAGGGTTTAATTGTGACTCAGGCAATAGGCCTAATAAAAGATATTGCCTATTGGGTTGTTCTGTTTAGTACATTCTGGGAGCAAAGCTTATTATTTATACTAACTAATTTTATTCAAGTAACGGTAGTTATTATCGCTTGTTTTGCTGCGTTAATATATTTGTTAAAAACAAGAGAAAGATTTATATTAAATTAGGAGATGAAGGTAATGAAAAGAGGACATAGAAGCATATTATTTATTGCAGTACTATTAATAATCCTACTTGTTCCCGCAGGAATTTCTCTTGCAGAGGAGCATAAGAATGATATAGTACAATTTGGCGGAGACATTGTTATAGGTGAAGAGGATGTAGTAAGTGGTGCTGTTGTAAGCTTTAATGGTGACATTACAGTTTTGGGTCACGTACAGGGAGACGTGGTCAGCTTTTTGGGAAATGTTACCCTGTCAGATGGCTCGGTAGTTACAGGTGATGTGGTAGTATTCAAAGGTGATGTGTTAAAAAAGGATACTGCTGTAATTGGTGGCAAAATAGTTGCTGCTGAAAATCTTGGAGAATTAGAAGTTTTAGAAAAGTATTCTAGAACACATGATAATTTTGTGCCTACAAACCCAAGCGTAGTAAATCACAATTATCGAAGCGGAGGTACTAATACCTTTTTTTCTTCAATAATGCAGTTACTTGGACTTCTGGGTTTAATTGCCTTAGGAGCAAGTATATTTCCCAGGCATCTTAATACAATGTCATTAGAGCTTAGTAAAGATTTATTTAGAACATTCTTAATAGGTCTGGCAGCTTGGATTATATATCCATTTACAATGCTGGTACTTACATTAACAATAATAGGTATTCCGGTAGCAATATTGATGGGTATACTGGTACCTGTTATCATTTTACTTGGCGCATTGGTGTCTGCTGTGGCACTTGGTAGTGCTAGATTAAGGCCTATACTAAGAAATACCTTTAACTGGGCAAAGGAGCCAAACTTATTGGTTGAAGGGCTACTGGGTATCTTCGTGCTGTGGCTTGTTAGCAAAGCACCAATAGTGGGCTGGTTAGTCATCCCGGTAATCGCAATTTTTGGTCTGGGAGTTATCTTGACTACAAAATTTGGTACAAATAGACCATGGTTTGCAAAAAAAGAGAAACTAGTTCAAGTGTCTACTCCTGCTTCGCTAACAGGGAATGAAACTGATAATAGAAACAAGGAAGATGTTTCTGAAGATATTTCGCAAGAGATTAAGGATGTGGAGGAGGAAAGTGATGAAGAAAATAATGATGAGAAATAATAATAAAATTTTTATATTTTGCCTATTGCTATTAGGTGCAATGCTATTAATGCCAACCGCAACTTTTGCTGCCGATGATATTGTAAGATTTGGCGGGGGAGTTAAGGTTGGAGACGAACAAACAGCTCAAAATGTGGTCGCATTTGGAGGGCCTGTTAAAGTTGAAGGTGCAGTCAATAGCGTAGTTGCCTTTGGTGGGTCTGTGAGATCCACAGGAATTATAAAAGGTGATACAGTAGCCTTTGGCGGTGGCGTCAATCTAGATGGACCAGTTGCAGGAAATGTAGTTGCTTTTGGGGGTGGAGTTGCCTTAGGAGAAAATGCTGTAGTAAATGGAGACATAGTTGTCCTAGGCGGAAAAGTAAGCAAGCATCCTAGTGCCACAGTAAGTGGAGAGATTAAAATTTATAATAATCCATCTGACATTATTATAAAGAGCCCTCATTTTTTCAGAGATACCAGCCATGATGTGTTTACAGGAATAACCTGGTGGATCAAAATTGTTGGTAGCATTCTGATGGTTGCACTTGGCTGGTTAATTGCCATTTTACTGCCAAGGAATACTGAAAATATAATTGACAGAATTTGTAATGATGGACCCAAATCCTTTGGAATAGGTCTTCTTATAAAGCTCTTGGCTCTTCCAATTACCATTGCACTTTTAATAACCATTCTTGGAATTCCATTGATACCCATATTCTGGCTGGCATTATGGTTTACTCAGTTAATGGGTCTTGCGGCACTTGGCCTATTACTAGGAAGAAAGCTCTTTAACAGGCTTGGTCACAATATTAGTTTGGGAATAGCAGTATTAGTAGGTTTGATCATAATCGCTTTGTTTAGGCAAATACCCTTTGCAGGAGTAGTAATACTATTCTTTGTCAAATCCTTAGTACTAGGTGCAGTTGTTACTTCCAAATTTGGAACTAGTACTTGGGGAAATAAAGGCAACTAACTGGCAAAGGAGTCGAACTATAATATGTATGCATTAATGGGAATAGCAGGTTTACTAACCCCCTTAGGTTTTCTTAGTAATGTTTTTGGTAACGTTAATTAAAAAAACTGGAAAAGCAAAGAGAAATAAGGCTATCTTTACGATAGCCTTTCTCACATTCTTTGCTGCAGCCGTTATTGATTCTGGTTCAGAACAGGAAATGCTAGAAAATGGAGATATTCTTATTGAGGAAGGTATAGATGTAGAGGAATCAAACACTAATCAAGAAGATGAAAAGGAAGCTGCTATTAATTATAGCAAAATGAAACTAGTAATAAATCTGAGCCAAGTGATGTGGACGAAAGCGGAGAAATATTAGAGGTTCACTACATTGATTCTTTAATATCTATTTGTTCTTTTTGCCCCTTTGATTGTTTGAATATGGAAATTGGCACAGGATATCTCCTTTCTTGATAAGGTCTTTTCTAATTTTTTATTCATGATCAATTACCTTATTTTCATCCTTTGGAATACCTAATAATAAGCATTTTCACCAAACTATCATTGGTTATGCAATTACTGATCATTATATTAAGTAGTATCTATTTTGGAGTTAAATTATCACTTATGGCTAATGAATCTTTTTAATAAGATACAGTCTAACTATCTGAGGGACCCAGCTAATGCACCCCAAAGAATAAAATATAATTTTCACAAAGAAAGTCGGGACAGGTTAGTCCACCGTTTCTAAGGAACCTCTCTTATCAAGCCAGCGAAGTGTTTGTGCCATTAATAAGCCCCAAATGAGTCCCCCTGTGTGATTAGACAAAACTGTTTCTATACTTGCATTAGCAATATGAGGTGTCTGAAAAATAGTTGGGATAGCATAAATTATTAGACCTACTACAACTCCATAAAATGCTCCCTTTATTAAATATCCTCTTGATGTTGTATAACGCATTAAGTAGGCGAACACTACCCCAAGCAAGCCTACCCATGTTAACTGGATTATTAAAGCATAGAAGCCTTTAAAATGCGTGTCAGGTGGTGAACCATACAGTATGACACCTGCCCAATCAATAAATCTAATAATTTCTAAGTTTAGAATTGTGACTGCAAAAGCAGTCCATAGGTTCATAGCCACTCCACCAACTATACCTGCCACTAATCCACGATGAAATCTATCCATAGAAGAGTTCCTCCTATATCGCCAATATTTATTGTTTATTAGACTTAATACATTTTTCTTGTCTTACAGATGTCTAACATTATGTATAAGCTAATCCACATTCATTTTAGTTTTTCCAAGACTTGTTTTATCATGCTTTTTTTAGACTTCTTGAAGCTCATAAGTTTACTTGGTTTCTTTATAATAATCTTTTTAGCTACTGGTTGTACGGATACCTTAAACCTCATTGGCTTCTTCTTACACTCTGATACATTATTATCACTATCAGAATAGGAGTTAATATTGTATGTTTCAGCAAATTTTTTGCCTAAGATATTCACATACACTACAGCTCCTACAATTCCAAAGATTGAATGTCCAATGAATGCACTTAAGTTTGATAACGGATCACTTGGTGCTGAACCTGTGGTAAAAGGCAGGTTGTGGTAAAGGATACCATAAAAAAACATCCAAGCGGCTAACCCAACACCCCAACCTTTAATGATATAGCCACTTTTCCCCCGCCTTTCTATCAGTAAACCTATGATGACGCCAAACATAGCTCCGACAACAATATCTATCAATAATCCCACTATCGTTCCCGAAATTGTTTGTATTTGCTTCTGTTCTATCATTAAGGCAGCTCCAACACTCCATATATAAAAGTCGGCAAAACCAATCATTTTTGCAAAAACACTATATATATCACGAGCAATTACACCTGTTATGCCAGCTATAACCCACAAAATGAAAACATCTTTGCCTTTGTTCAAATTATTTACCTCCCAATTGATATGTTAAATCATGCAGTATTGGTTTCTGGAAATTGCGTGTGTACAAGCTGTATATGAACTAAACCTTGCACTTAGTAGATTGCATGGATTGATTTTAATGTCTAAGAGCTACCTTTAAGAGTACTAGTTTTGTTGATAAATAATAGCATTAGCTATTTCTCAATCATTTAAGGTATTTTCTTTATGTAATTTAGGCTACCCTTTGTATTTCAATAGGCTAGCAATAAATTGAGTAAAAATACTAGGTTTCTATCACTAGTTTTCATCAGTAGGGTCACTTAAAAAACTGTTCTTTGCTTGACTAGGCTTAAATAAACTCTCATCTCCTAATCTTACAGCAGCCTCACTAGTAACTAGACCATAAACAGTATGACAAATTAGACCATTAAGATTAGTGTCTTCATCCATGGGATATACGCAACTAGCACCCATTCTTGCGAGGACACCATATAATGAACTCCATGCAGCATAACCAGTTCCTGTCATTCCACGCTTGTGTATCCAAATATCAAACACTTGAAGAGGTGCAGATACCAGTGCTCCAGTAATTGCTCCTAGTAGAATTCGGTCTTTTACTTTTTTTATTAAAAATTTCTCCTTGCTTATTATTATGTTTTAGCTACGGATAATAAAAAATACAATCTAATAATTTCCATAGACTGGGCATTCCAATTTATATAAAACATTTTTTTATTTTAGTCCTTAAATTCAATATCGAGTGAAATTATCCATTTGAAATCCTTAAACTATACATTTCTATTTTTAAACACAAATAGGGAAATACTTGGTTTTCGATATGAACGAAGTATGCAAAGATAAATACTTTAAATCTCGGCGTTTACTAGTAATTGTCTATATATAAAGATCACATAGGACAGCTAGATAAAGTACTAAAGGAATTTAAGGTTGCCGAAGTTTGGGATGTCTGGGGATACCCATAGATCAAAGACCTTTGAAAGGGTATTAGATGCTATTTTAGATAGTGGTGTAGACTACAACGAACCCAGGGCAGGAGAAACATATAAAATTGGCTCTAGTGTCATTGAGGTATTAAACCCCAATACTCTTACAGGAGATTTCCATGTAGGAAGCCTTGCGGTTAGGATTGTTTATGGAGAAATAGGGTTTATGTTTACAGGGGATGTGGAAACACCAGTAGAAAGACAGATTATTGATAGGGGGTATAACCTGAAGGCACAGATTATCCAGCTGGGACATCATGGATCAAGAACTTCAAATTCGAGGGATTTTCTAGATAAGGTTAAACCTGAGGTGGCCATATATTCAGCGGGTAAGGATAACAGCTATGGTCATCCCCATGATGAAATAATCCAAAGACTTTAAGAAAAAATAGATTAAGGCAATCAGAATGCTCAGCATTAAACTGCTGAGTTTTTTTCTGCCAAAAACAGAGGCTTTATAATTAGAAATAAATCTTGTAATTATACTAATGCAAATGGCGTCCATGGTGTGTTTAAGAAAAGTTTATTAAAAATAATAAAAGTATATAGTGATTTTTCAATAATAATAAAACATGCTACCTTTTGATATAGGTAGGATTTCGCGATTATTTACAATAGAATGGCGGCTAATATTAAGAAAGAGGATAAATTATGCGCCATTGTATTATTAAAAAATTTGGAATTAACTAAATATTTTAAGTGGAATAAAACTTGCATAATTTATATATGAATTTCTTTAAAAAGGGCGCTCATTGTTAAAATAGGAATAACTATAAATTTCAAGTATAAATTGTACAAACGGACTAATCATGCTAATAATTACAGTTAGAGTTTAGATAAGCAACTAACCGATGGGAGGATGAAGCATGACAGGTGCATGGGAAAGTATGACAGCGTTATGTGACTATATGATTAGGAGACAAGATGCCATTATAGAGCTTGTGATTGACCATGCTGGATTGGTCTTTCTTGCAGTCCTAGTTGCGATAGTTTTAGGAATTACATTAGGGTTATTTTGCTCTTATAACGAGAAGCTTGCAAATGTAATTTTACCATTTACTCAAATCATGATGACAGTACCCAGTATAGCTTTAATGGCCCTATTATTACCTATCCTAGGAATAGGATTTAGGAATGCTTTGGTAGCTTTAATTGTTTATTCATTGTTACCTATCGTACGAAATACATATGTGGGAATAAAAAACATTGAACCCGATATTCTTGAAGCAGCAAAGGGAATGGGGATGACAGAAATAAGTATTTTGAGTCGCATAAAAGTTCCTATGTCTTTACCTGTTATCATTGCAGGAATACGAACAGCTGTAGTAATGGTGGTTGGCATTGGAGCTATTGCGTCATATATTGGGGCTAGAGGTTTAGGTGAGCTAATATTTAGAGGTATTTCACGAACTAATCCACAAATGATTATTACTGGAGCCATTTTAATTGCTATTTTAGCCATAGTTGCTGACTATGGCCTGGGCTGGTTGGAAAAAAGAATGATTAAGCGTCAGAGCTAGATTTTATACATACTTAAACAATACGACTTAGTGAGTGGGAGGGTTAATATGATCAGATTTAAGAATGTGACTAAGATATTTGTGAAGGGCAATACCAGGGCTGTTGATGATTTATCACTAGATGTACCAAAGGGCAATATTTGTGTTCTAGTTGGGCCATCTGGATGTGGAAAAACAACATCAATGAGGATGGTAAACCGTTTAATAGAACCTACCCATGGCGAAATATATATTAACGGACAGGAAAGTTCTAAAATAGATCCAATAAAATTAAGGCTTGATATAGGATATGTAATTCAAGGAATTGGATTGTTTCCTCATATGAGCATAGCAGATAATGTTGCTACAGTATTAAAGGAAAAAAAGTGGCCAATGAAAGAAATAAAGCCTAGAGTAGATGAACTATTACAGATAGTGGGTTTAGATCCTGAAATTTATAGATATAGAAGGCCTTCAGCTTTAAGTGGTGGACAAAGACAACGGGTTGGAGTTGCCAGGGGCATGGCTGCTAAACCTCCAATAATGTTAATGGATGAACCATTTGGTGCAGTTGATCCCATAACAAGAGCTAAGCTACAGAATGAATTTTTACGACTGCAAGCACAAATGAAAAAAACAATTATTTTTGTAACACATGACATTGATGAAGCAATTAAAATGGGAGATATGATTGCAGTTTTATCGGAAGGCAAGCTTGTTCAATATTCTACACCAGATCAATTGCTTAGTATGCCTGTAAATGATTTTGTTATTAGTTTAGTGGGTCGCAACAGATCTATTAAACGGCTGCATCTTATGCGAATAAGAGAAGTGGTTAAACCTAGAATACCTATTGTTTCAGAAAATGAAGGAATTGATAATGTTAAAGAACTTTTGGCTTCAAGTGAGTTGGGAATTGTAGCTGTATGCTCTAGTAATGGAAAGTTTAAGGGTATTGTTACAAAAGAAGATTTAAAAGATGATGCACAATGGGTAGGAGACGCGTGCATAGCTACTGAAAACTGTATCGAAGAAGGTGCAACTTTAAATGATGCTCTTTCATTGATGTTAAACTTTGGGGAGAGTTATATAGTGGTACTAAATAAGGAAGGAGAATTGCTTGGTGCTATTTCTATAGATGATATATTTAAGGCGGTGAAGCCTAGTGAAGAATAGATCAGAGAATTTTAATTACAGGCCTTTTGTTGTTCCTGCTGTGGTTGCTTTAATTATGACCATTACAATTATATATTTTGTCAATAACCCTGGTGGGGCTATGGGGGCTAGAATTCTAACGTATAAAGGTATCTTAAAAATGTTGAGGCAGCATATAAATTTAGTAGTAATTGCGTCTTCCTTAGCTATTATGACAGCCGTTCCACTTGGCATATTGATTACAAGACAAAAATTTAGGGTTCTAACCCCTATAGTTGATAGTATTGTAAATATTACACAGACAGTACCGAGCCTGGCAGTCTTAGCCTTAAGCTATGTGTTTTTAGGTATTGGTTTCAAAACTGCGGTTTTTGCATTGTGGTTGTATGCTTTGTTACCAATTTTAAGAAACACTTCAATTGGCATACAGAGCATTAATGAAGATATTATTGATGCTGCAAAGGGGATGGGAATGACCCCATTAAGAATACTTACCAGAATTGAGCTTCCATTAGCACTATCTATTATGTTTGCGGGAATTCGAACTTCTATAGTAATATCTGTTGGAGTTGCAACTCTTTCTACATTTATTGGTGCAGGGGGACTGGGAGATTTAATTGTAACAGGTTTGAGCTTAATGCGAACTCATATAATTTTGGCAGGTGCCATTTTAAGTGCCCTGTTAGCAATTTTACTTGATAATGTTTTGGGGAGTGTGGAAGCTAGATTAAAAAGTGAGGCATAATGCTTAATTATTCAGGCAGAAGTTAAGAGGGCACCTGAATAGTTACATAAAAAATAAGAAATAAAATTTAAAGGGGAGGTTAAAGAGGATAATGGGAAAAAAATGGCTGTCTGTTTTATTGATTGTTTTGTTGGCGCTGGTACTGGTTGTAGGCTGCGGTCAAACGGATGATGGTGATGATGGAGCAGATGTAAAAGGTACAGTAAAAATTGGTTCAAAGGAATTTACAGAGCAGCTAATACTTGGTCAAATTGCTATACAGATTTTAGAAGATAACGGATATGAAGTTGAAGATAGGACTGGTTTAGGTGGAACAACTGTTTGCAGGGAAGCCTTAGAAAGTGGTGAAATTGATCTCTACTGGGAATATACAGGTACAGCATGGTTGGTGGCCTTAGGACACGAAGAAGCACTAACAGATTCTGAAGAGGCGTATCAAAAAGTGAAGGAAGAAGATTTGGGAAATGGCATGGTTTGGTTGCCTTATGCACAATTTGATAATACGTATACATTAATGATGAATAAGGATCAAGCTAGTGAATTAGGTATAGAAACTATCTCTCAATTAGGAGATTATATTAACCAAGGTAATGAAGCGATATTTGGAACAGACCATGAATTTGCTATAAGACCTGACGGATTACCTGAATTAGAAAATGTTTATGGGTTTAAATTTACTGATGTAGAAATAATGGATATTGGTATAACTTATGGTGCTTTGAGGGATGGCTTAGTACCTTGTGCAATGGGTTTTGCAACAGATGGAAGAATAGCTGACTTTGACTTGATAAACCTTCAAGATGACAAAAAGTTTTTCCCTGTATATAATCCATCAGTAGTTATTAGGCAGGATACTTTAGAAAATATGCCAGAGATTGAGCAACTTTTAGGAGATGCAGGGCCATTACTTGATACTGAAACCATGACTCAAATGAATTATCTTGTAGATATTGAAGGTGAAGAACCAGAAGATGTAGCAAGACAATGGCTCCTGGATAATAATTTACTTTCAAATTAACTACGGAGACAAAGTAGATAAGCTTTAATAGCTTATCTACTTTTTCATAATCAGTAGTTTACAAGGAAACGAAATTATTGGAGGAGTATTTATGCGAAATGGAAATCTCAAAGTAGCTAAATTCATAAAAAACTTGGACTATGAAAATTTACCAGAAGAGGTTATTCTTAAGGCAAAGATATGTATTTTGGATTTATTAGGGGCTATTCTTGGAGGTAGTCAAACAAAGGTTGCAGGGCTTGCCCGGGAATTTGCTAGAAGTATGTGGCCGGGTCAAAGTTCTACCATAATTACACAAGGGAGAGAAAGCAACTGCGTAGGAGCTACATTTGCTAATGCCTTTCAGGCAAATGCATTAGATA
This sequence comes from Desulfitibacter sp. BRH_c19, assembly GCA_001515945.1. Classification (NCBI taxonomy): domain Bacteria; kingdom Bacillati; phylum Bacillota; class Clostridia; order Neomoorellales; family Desulfitibacteraceae; genus Desulfitibacter; species Desulfitibacter sp. BRH_c19. The sequence continues at coordinate 2,486 of LOER01000006.1, read as the reverse complement.
TAGATGATGGCTATAGACCGATAAAGGGGCACCCAGGGGCCTTAATAATTCCTGCTGCCCTTGCTGTTGCAGAGCTAAAGCATAAAACTGGCAAGGAACTTCTAGAAGCAGTTGTTGTGGGATATGAAGTTGGAATGCGAGCAGGGATCATCTGGCATGACTATTATCCTGTTTATCATTCCTCAGGTTCCTGGGGTTCTATAGCGACGGCTGCAACTACAGCAAAATTGTTAAAGTTAGATATAGAGTATATTTATAATGCCCTAGGAATCGCTGAGTACCAGGCTCCCATTAACCCTATGATGCGCTGCATTGACTATCCATCGATGGTTAAGGATGGGATAGGATGGGGGAGCCCAGTAGGTGTAACCTCTGCACTAATGGCTGCCAAAGGATTTACAGGTATTCCGAGTATTTTTGGATTTCATGACTATTCAGATCATGTAAATTCACTTGGAAAAGAATATAATATTCTCAAACTCTACTTTAAACCCTATGCCTGTTGTCGTTGGGCTCAGCCTGCCATAGCAGCAACTCTCCAGTTAATGGCTAAAAACATCTTAGACACGGATGAAATAGAGAAAATCAATGTATATACCTTTAAAGAAAGTGCCAGGCTTAAAACAGCTGTTCCAATAAATACTGAAGAAGCACAATATAATATAGCATATCCTATTGCCGCAGCTATTGTAGAGGGTGAAGTTGGCCCAAGGCAGATCTTGGATGATACATTAAATAGTCCAGAGATATTGAAGGTTCTTAAGAGGATAGAAATTATACATGATGCTCGTTTTGACGAATATTTTCCAAAGGTTGCAGAAGCAGAGGTTCGGATTATTACTAAAAAAGGAGACACATACTTATCAGGCAGGGTCAAAGCAAAGGGAGACTGGGATAATCCTTTAAGTGAGAAAGAGCTTAAAGACAAGTTTTACTGGCTGGCAGAACAGGTAAAGAGCACGGGAGAAGCAGGGCAAATAGTAGAAGTTGTGGAGAATTTGGAAAATTTTAAAGACCTTGACTTACTTTTTAGATTATTATAATATCAAATAATCGAAAGGGACACACTAGGGGGATTAATTTGAGAATTCTACTTGTTAATAATGAAAAAGATAAAGATGATTTTGGTAGGATACCTGAATTAAAGAAGAATATATCACAGATAGTAGATGCTGAATTTGTTGTAAAACACTTTCACGATGTAACTTTTAAAGACATAGCTGTTTATTCTGTAGATTACATAATACTTTCAGGAAGATTTAATTCCTCTTGGGGAAAGGATGAAGAACCCCTTTTCCAAGGTGAATATGATCTAATAAGGAATTGCAATGTTCCACTTCTGGGTATATGTGCAGGTATGCAGTTAATAGGCGTGGCCTATGGCTCTAAAATGGATTATATTTGTCCGATAGAAAAAGAAAAATTGAGTGAAAGAGATTATGTTGAGGTGAAGCTGCTACAAAAAGATAAAATTTTTAAAGGGCTTACATCCCCCATTGTAGTCTATGAACATCATTACTGTGAAATCAAGGATGTGTCGCCAGGATTTATCCATTTAGCAGCAAGTAGTTTAACCCCTATTCAGTGTATAAAGGATAAAGATAGAAATGTTTATGGAGTTCAGTTTCATCCTGAATTGTATAACGATGATTATCGAGATGGCAGGATAATATTGGAAAACTTCTTTTTGTTTTGTTGAATAATGCCGAAAAGTATTAAACTTGATAATCCACAGTCAGGTATTATCAACAATAATAAGAAAACATGCAAAATATCAAAGCCCTTGATGCTTATATTCTAAGTGTCTAGGGCTTTTTTCTATGTTTTTGGTTTTGGCACTAAAATTGCTACTCCTATATTAGATAGTAAAAAGCATGCTATAAAAGGAGGAGCAATAAACCATGTTTCCAGCTTTAAACGGAGGACAACTCAAATTATTAACAGAAGAGCAAATTAATTCAGTACATGAAGCAACAGTAGAAATTCTAGAAGAAGTAGGTATGAAGATAAAAAGCGAAAGAGCACGCCAGATATTTACAGAGGGTGGAGCTATAGTAGAAGGTGAAATAGTTAAAATTCCAAAGTCTATGCTAGAAGCTGCTATTAAGTCGGCACCATCTAAAGTAGTCCTTTATGGACAGGACGAAAAAAATGATCTCCACCTAGAAAAAAGCCGTACCCATTTAGGTACAGGAGGTACAGTTTTATATGCTCTTGATTTAGACAATGGTCAAAAACGTAAAACAAATACCCATGATGTTAGAGATATAGCTCGTATGGTAGACTATCTTGATAACGTTTCCTTCTATGTAATAAACACCTTCCCAACAGATGTACCAGACGAAGCAGCAGATATAAATCGTTTTTATTGGGCATTAACAAATACAACCAAGCATGTAATGGGCGGCATGTACACAATGGAAGGTTTACGAAACGCCATAAAAATAGCAGAAACAATAGCAGGAAGCCCAGAAAAGCTAAGAGAA
>LOER01000005.1 GCA_001515945.1 Desulfitibacter sp. BRH_c19 | reverse complement strand
ACTGAAATGAAGTATGGCCTTCAAAGCAAGGCTTACCTTAGTGCAATTCTTGATTTGGCAGATAAAAGTATTGTTTCTTTTGTAGTTGGGTGTTCCAACAATAATGAACTGGTTTTTAGAACATTTGATATGGCCCATCAGACATATCCAGATGCTAAACCAATCTTTCATTCTGACCGTGGTTTCCAATACACGAGCAAGTCATTTAAAAAGAAACTAGACGATGCAGAAATGACACAAAGCATGTCAAGGGTATCTAGGTGTATTGATAATGGCCCGATGGAAGCATTCTGGGGAATGATGAAGTCTGAAATGTATTATCTCAATAAATTTAACACATATGAAGAGCTAGAGGCAGCACTTATAGAGTACATAGAGTATTACAATAACCATCGATATCAGAAGCGGTTGAACTGTATGACACCTTTGGAGTACAGGCAATATCTTCTCAGTTCAGCAGCATAAAAAATGACACCATCCATAATTAAATGATTGGTGTCAGAGATTTTTATTTTTTCCACTGTCTACTTGACAGGGGGCAGTTCACATACAAGGAAGGGTTTTTTGTTATGCACTACGGATGACGAGATGTGAAGAAAGTATGAAACTATAATGAACTATTGTGAAAATCTGTGACGTGATACATATACTTTGTTAAGCTTAATACATAGCAAAGGGTATTCATGATATACTTAAACAGAAATTGAAAGATTTTTCCAGAGGAAAGTACAATAAAAATTATACAGGAGGTATGAGACATGCTAAAGGAATATTTAGAGAAAGTAAAGAATGAAAAAAAGAAGGAAGAAAGGAAAGACACAGCTAAAAAAGTAGCTGCGGGGCTGACAGTAGGTACTGCTATTGGTGCAGCGGCTGGTGTTTTATTAGCGCCGAAATCCGGCAAAGAAACCAGGGAAGACATCACAAATAAAGCAAAAGAAGTAATAGAAGAAGGCAAGGTAGTGATAGAAGAAGGTAAGGAAGTAATTAATGAAAAAATTGAACAACTTAAAAACAAGAAAGAAGTTGCAGAAGAAAATTCCAACTAGGGTAGGTGCATTATGTACATTTCCATACAAGACTTAGGAATATTCTTGGTCTTAAGTATAGTAGCTGTTGCTGGAATATTCTTAATAATTACATTGAATAAAGTAAATAGAATACTATCTGAGGTAAAAAAGACAATAACCAATAATAATGAGAATATCCAAAAAACAATAGATAATTTCACTTCAACTTTTGAGAATATCAATGAAGTAACTAGTTCTTTACGAAAAAATAAGCAGATTTTCGATGAAAGCATACCTTCCACCATTAATAACATTCATTCAATATCAGCAACCTTAAAGAGTACTACTGACAAAGTAGACAGGTCATTAGATATAGTTAATATCAGCCTTATAGAAACAGCTAGTTCCGTAAAAGAAAATACTCAAGATATTATCTCCTATATCAAAATAATTAGTGATGCTGTCAGAGTACTCATACAAGTGCTATTCACCAAAAAATAGCAGCAAATAGCAAAAATACTATTAAAGAGTCTTGAGGTATAATAATCTCAGGATTTTTTTTGTAACTCGTTCAGCCAAAATATTTTGGGCAAAAGAGGAAATTCCAACTAATAAATAGAACAAAATTTTACTAGGCTTAATATTTTGCAAAAAAATTGAGGGGGTGCAACTCCTGGAATTAACAAAAAATGAAGAAAACATGCTGCTTGGAAAAGAAGGCAAAGGAACACAGCTTGCCATGGAAATCATAATAAAACTAGGAGAATTGTATGGGGCAGAAAGGTTAATTCCTATTTCCCAAGTGCACATTGATGGTTGTTTGTATGCTGCAGTCGGAGAGGCTGGTCTGCTATTTGCAGAAAAGCTACATAAATTAGAAGCAAAGGTGCGAGTACCAACTAGTTTAAACGCTACATCAAGAGATATTGATGACTGGATGGAGCATGGTGTTGACCCTAGCTTTGCGCAAATGAGCGCTAGATTGGAAGGATATTACCTTGGCATGGGGGCAATTCCAACATGGACATGTGCTCCATATCAGTCTGGGTTAGTTCCTAGGTTTGGCGAGCAAATAGCTTGGGCAGAATCAAATGCAATTGTTTATGTAAACTCCGTAATAGGAGCAAGAACCGAAAGGTATGGAGATTATACAGATATCTGCTGTGCCATAACAGGTAGAGTTCCTGAGTTTGGTCTTCATAGAACTGAAAACAGAGCAGGGCAGATACTTTTTGACTGCTCTAATCTAAAACTAAAACCTACTACAGATTATTTTGCAGTACTAGGTTATCTAGTAGGGGAAATTGCTAAGGATAAGATACCGGTAATTAAAGGTATTCCTCATTGGGTATCAGGGGATCACTTGAAAGCCTTTAGTGCAGCTATAGCTTCTTCTGGTGCTGTTGCCTTGTTTCATATGATCGGAATAACTCCTGAAGCTTTAAATGAACATACTGCTTTTCAAGGCAGGAAACCGGAAAAGACTTATGATTTGTCACAAAAGATGCTTCAGGAAGTAGAAGAGAAGTTATCCAGTATTGAGACGACTCAAGTCGATGGTGTATTAATAGGTTGTCCTCATGCTTCTGTGCCAGAAATACTAGAATTGGTTAAATTGATGAAGGGTAAAAAGGTAAAAGAGAATAAAGAGTTCTGGGTTTATACTAGTAGATCTGTGCACTATTTGCTTACCCTTAATGGAATAATCCCTGAGTTAGAGCAAAAGGGAGTAAGAATATTCAAGGATACCTGTTTTGTTAATACTGACCTTGGCAAATGGAATTTTAAAAATGTAATGACTAACTCAGCAAAATATGCACACTATATCACCGGCCGAACAGGGTTAAATGTTGTATTTGCTAGTTTAGATAAATGCTTAGAGACTGTTGTTGAATAATGGAGGGTTAAGCCATGCCAAACAGAATAATTGGTAAAGTAGTTATAGATGGAGATTGCCAAGGGGAGTTAGTTGTATCACAACAGGCATTCAGTTTTTTTGGTGGATTTGATTTTGAGACAGGTAAGATTGTAGATCCCAAAAGTGATGTCTTTGGTTTGTGCCTTAAGGATAAGATTTTTGCTTATCCAAGGGGCAAAGGATCTAGTAGCACAGCGGGAGTAATTTTGGAAGCATTAAGGCAAGGTGTGGCGCCAAAGGCTGTCATTAATATTGAAAGCGAGAAAATATTGGCTGTTGGTTCCATTGTTGCACAAGTTGCCTTTGGTTGGAAACTACCTGTCATAAGTATCAGTAAAGAGGATTTTGATATTATTTCCTCGGGAGGATATGTAAAAATTAACAATGGCTGTATTGAATATAGTGCTGGATAATATCTAGAGGAGTTATTATAATTAAAGCAATAAAAGGACCTATCCATATATTTAAATTGCTTATGAGGATGATAAAAATGAAAAAAGTATTATTTGGTATTTTTTTGTTAGGGATAATCATTACTTCTGTAATATATTATCAGCAAATTCAAGGAGTCAGCTATCTTACAGATAGTGATATATCAGCATCTGATTTTGCACAAATGCTACAGCAGGAACAAGAATTTTATGTATATTTTTATTCTCCTACTTGTACAGAATGTCAAGCTGCAGAGCCCAAAATCATCGAGGCTATTAAGGGCAAGCAGATTGAATTAGTGAAAATCAATATTCTTGAAAATGAAGACCTTTTTAATCAATATAAAAGACAGTTTGATCTTCCTGGAGTCCCTGTTATATTGCATTTTGAGAGTGGGGAGGCAACTGGGGGAGTGGCAGGTTCACCAGAAGATGCTGAAGTATACGAAGAGTTTTTTGAAGAAAGGTGATGGTAATGGTTCTTAAAAGCTTGAGGTATATTTTAGGTTTTATCTACCTATATGCTGGGGTCAGCAAAATATTTGAGCCAATGCTTTTTAAAGCAGTTATTGAGAACTATTTTGCCATTCCTAATACACTAGCCCTCATACTAGCTATCCTAGTTCCGTGGATACAAATACTTGCAGCATTATCTCTAATATTGAACTGGTATGTGTTATATAGTAGTGGAATCTTGTTTATAATGTCAGTTTCCTTTTTTGGATTAATGGTAGTTAATTATGGGCAGGTTTTGCCCTTTGGCTGTGGATGTTTTGGCTTCAAGGATGAGGAGTTAGTTGGTGTTTATCATGTTGCAAGAGATTCTTCAATAGCCTTACTGGCTACAATCGTCTTTCACCATAGCTATAGAAAAGGCAGAGAAGAAAAAAGGAAAAACCATATATCTATAGAATAGTAATAATACGTCAATATTAACTTTGTAGTGTAGCGCATACCTAATTTGAGGCTATCCAAAAGTTGTATCCGTTTATAGTTACTAGAAATTATAATAGTAATAATACGCAGTCGGAATATAGTTTGAATATTCTCATATTAATAAACAGAAGGGAAATAACGACTATGCTTTTACTATCAGAAAAGGATGTTTTAAATAGCGTCACATATAGTGACGTTGTACATGCAATTGAAGAGAGCTTTTTGATATATGAAAGAAAAGAATTTACTATGCCAGATAGAATGCATATTGATCATGGTCGAAATACATCATTGATAATGCCTTGTTCTGGTAAAAATTATTTTGGGACAAAACTTATTACTGTTTATCCTGATAATACAGGCACAAATATACCAGTAATAAATGCTGTTGTAGTATTAAATGATTTAAGCAACGGCACTCCAGTGGCATTAATTAATGGAATAGTTTTAACTGCGCTGCGGACTGGGGCAGTAGGTGGGGTAGGAGTGAAGCATCTCGCTCCCCAAAATGCATCCAGAGTTGGCATTATAGGTGCTGGGGTTCAAGCTTTCTATCAGATTATGTCTACATCAGTAGTCAGAAAACTATCAACTGTTTATATATTTGATATTAATCAAGAATCTAGCAAAAGCCTTCAGGAAAGAGTAAGAAATAATCTTCCAGATATTGACGTATATGTAGCGACTAGTGTGGAAGAGTTACTAGAGACTTCAGAAATAGTCATTACAACCACTACTTCTCTGAACCCTGTTTTACCTGAAGATAAAAGCTTGCTGGAGGGTAAACATTTTGTAGGCATTGGTTCATTTAAGCCAAATATGAGAGAGTTTCCTCAGGCTTTATATGAGTTAATTGATAAGGTTTATATTGATACTGAACATGCCAGAAAAGAATCTGGGGATGTACTATATCCGCTAGAACAACAGTGGATTTCACAAGAGCAAATCCAAACACTGGGAAGTTTTATGTTGTCTCCAGAAGAAGGCAAAGATATTGTGAGAAAGAAAACCACCTTCTTAAAATCTGTTGGCATGGCACTTTTTGATCTAATAGTCTCTCAGGTAGTATATGAGAAGGCAATAGAGAAAGGATTAGGACAAGAATTGGTTCTATGAAATTAAAGAATCAGGTTGTATAATAATATATAGGTATACTAAATGAAGCTAGATAAGGGGATGACATTATGGAGTTTTCCAGAATTATTAGTACTATTGATGCACATGCTGGAGGCGAACCATTACGAATAATTACTTCTGGGTATCCTCCCATTCCAGGAAAAACTATTTTGGAAAAAAGACAATCTTTAAGTGAAAGTTATGACCATTTACGTAAATTTCTAATGCTTGAGCCTAGAGGGCATAGTGGTATGTATGGATGTTTAGTTACTCCTCCCACTACTGAAGATGGTGATTTTGGAGTTTTATTTATGCATAATGAAGGATATAGCACCATGTGTGGGCATGGCATAATTGCAGTAACTAAGGTTGCAATAGAAACTGGAATGGTAGAAGCGCGCAATGAAGAAAAACTAACCATTAAGATAGACTCTCCAGCAGGTAGGATTACATCCTTTGCTCATATGAAAGGAAATAAAGTTGATAAGGTTAGTTTTCATAATGTACCATCCTTTGTATATGCTGAGAATATACTAGTACCTGTTGATGGTATAGGAGATGTAAGTGTAGACATTGCCTTTGGTGGAGCTTTCTATGTTTTTGTGGATGCTGAAAAGTTAGGGGTTAGGGTAGTCCCTGAAGACTCTGAAAGGCTTGTTAAGCTGGGGATGGAAATTAAATATAAAGTTATGGATCAAATGGCAATAGTTCATCCAATAGAGGCTGAACTTCATGGTATCTATGGAACAATTATTACTGATGAGGTAACAAATGATTCTTCAGGAAACCTGGTTTCCAAAAACGTTACAATTTTTGCCGATGCTCAGATAGATAGATCTCCTACAGGTACAGGCACATCTGCAAGGGTAGCTCTCTTACATAGAAAGGGTCTATTGCAGAAAGGAATGGTTTTAACTAATAAGAGTATTATTGATACAGTATTTGAAGGATGGATAACAGATTTTGCAAAGGTAGAAACTCTAGATGCAGTAATACCCGAAGTAAGTGGAACAGCACAAATTATGGGTTTTAACAAGTGGATTCTTGATCCCGATGATCCCCTACCAGAAGGTTTTAGGATTACAGGGAGTTAAGGATAGATCAAACAACAAAGAGGAGGTTGTGTTAGTGAGAATTAAAAAACAATGGGTACTGTTACTTGTTATTGCAATGCTGGCTTTTGCCGTTGTGGGATGTGCTCAAAATGGGGAAGAGCCACCAGTAGATGAACCAGATCCAGTTGTCGAAGAACAAGAATTTGAAGGAGAAGTTCTAATAGGAATTATGGTTCCAACAACAGGTGGTGAGGCTACTTATGGTCAGGATATGGCCGATGCTATTAAAATTGCTGCAGATGAAATAAATGCAGCAGGAGGAATACTTGGTAAGGAGATTAAGCTTACAATAGGGGATGACGGCTGTGATCCACAGATGTCAGTTGCAGCTGCAAGTAAGCTAGTATCTGAGGAGGTTGTTGCTGTTGTAGGTGGATACTGCTCAGGGCCAACCCTTCCTACACTAAAGATCTATGGAGATGCAAAAATACCAATGGTTGTACCAGCAGCTAACTCTACAATTATAGCAGAGGAAAACCCTGGCTGGGCATTCCAGATAAATGGTACTGGTTTTCACCAGGCTGCCAAAGCGGTAGAGTGGTTTGAGCACCTAGGAGCAGAAACAATTTCACTAGTTCATATGGGAGACGGTTTCTCAGCTGACCTGGCAGATTTGACAAAACAAGCATGGGAAGAAAAGGGTAAAACGGTAGCTACTTATGATGTTATTAACAGAGGAGAGCAGGATTTCTCAGCTCTTGTTACAAAGATCAGATCTGAAAATCCAGATGGTGTTTATTGGACAGCATACCATGCAGAAGGTGCTCCTCTAATTAGACAGCTACGTCAAGGCGGGTACCAGGGAGATATTATAGTAAGTGATGGTTCTAGTTCAGTTCAATTATTAGAGCTCGCTGGCCAAGCATCCGAAGGTGTTTTTTGCACAGCACCTCCAGTTGTTGACTTTTTGCCAGAAGCACAAGGTTTTATTGATGAATATGTTGGTAGATATAACACACAACCTGGTCCATATGCAGGACTTTCTTATGATGGAATGCGTCTATTAGCAGATGCAATTGAGAAAGCAGGAAGCTTTGATCCTGATGCTATACGTGAGGCTTTAGATGCAACAGATCAGTTTCCAACCCTTGCAGGTCCAGTTAGCTTTACACCTGAGAAGACATTAGTTACAAGTAACTTTGTTATCTTAGAGGCTGAAGGTGGCAAATGGATATTAGGAGAATAATAGTGAATATCTAATTAGTGCAGGTCAAGTATCTACTTGACCTGCACCTTCTACTTCAACTAGAGAAAGGGTGAGGGTATGTCTTTTCAGGAAATATTTCTTCAGCAGCTATTTAATGGCCTCCTTTTAGGTTCTTTTTATGGTCTTGTAGCGCTTGGTTATTCAATGGTTTATGGAATTATAAAATTATTAAACTTCGCCCATGCTGATATATACATGGTTGGAGCTTTTGTAGGCTTGACAATTTTAACTTTTTTAGGGACTACTGTAATTGGTAATGCTTGGCTTGGCATTATGGTTGCTATGATTATTACGATGATAATTGTAGGATTATTAGGTGTTTTTATACAAAGGGTTGCCTACAGACCCATGCTTACAGCTCCTAGACTTTCAATTTTAATTACTGCTTTGGCAGTTTCTATGATTTTATATAACTCAACTATGCTTATCACAGGGGGTCAATATAAGCCATTTACCACAGGTCTTGGATACGAAGGTTTTTCTTTGGGAAGTGTTTATGTTACTCAGACCCAGGTGGTTTTAATAATATCAGCCTTTGTGCTTATGTACATCCTTCATATGTTTATTACTAAGACAATGTATGGAAAGGCAATGAGGGCAATTTCCCTTGATCATGATTGTTGTCGCCTGATGGGCATAAACGTTCATAAAATGATTGCCTTGACGTTTTTTATAGGTTCTTCCTTAGCTGCTGCAGCTGGAATTATGGCTGGAGTATACTATGGAAACATCCACTTTTTTATGGGCTTTATAATAGGGATTAAAGCCTTTACAGCGGCGGTAATAGGGGGAATTGGCATTATCCCTGGAGCCATGCTAGGAGGTATATTATTGGGGTTGTTAGAGGCTTTTGGAACTCAAATTCCATTTATCGGTTCTGAATGGAAGGATGTATTTTCCTTTGGCATCCTAATCTTAATTTTGATATTTAAGCCTACAGGTTTATTGGGCAAAAAAGAAAGCGAAAGGATGTAGATACTATGATGGACAAAGAACCTGGCTTACAACCCGCTCAGCAACCTGATTCCAAAAATAAAAATCCATTCAGTGGTATAGTAGATGCTGTTTATGATTTATTAGATAAACCTATGATACGTTATGGTGTAATAATTCTACTAGTTGCCGTGGTGCTTTTTCTACCCCAGACGGCTTCCAAATATACTCAAGAAGTATTAACAAATGCTTGGTTTTATATAGTGGTATGCCTTGGACTAAATATTATTGTTGGATTTGCGGGACTTCTTAGCTTGGGCTATGCAGCTTTTTTCGCCGTTGGAGCCTATACAACTGGTATTTTAAGTTCCCAATTTGGTTTCAATTTTTGGATGACCCTACCCTTTAGTGCAATGGCAGCTATTGTTGCAGGATTGATTATTGGTGGTCCTACGTTAAGACTTAGAAGTGATTATCTAGCAATAGTTACACTAGGATTTGGGGAAATCACAAGACTTGTTGCTAGAAACCTTGAGATAACAGGTGGTGCTAGTGGTCTTATAGGTATTGAGAGACCTGTTCTCTTTGGTATTACATTAAATCAGATTACTCATTTCTATTATATGTTTTTTATTTTGGCAGTAATAGCAATATTTATTTCATACAGGCTATATCATTCAAGACTTGGTAGGTCTTGGCAATATATAAGGGAAGATGAAGATGCTGCAGAGGCTATGGGTATAAATGTTGTAGCAGTTAGATTATATGCTTTTATTATTGGTTCTGTTTTTGGCGCCATAGCAGGGTCCTTTATGGCGGTAAAAATGACGGCAATATCACCTGAATCATTTATGTTTATTCATTCTGTAATGATTCTCCTAGCTGTTGTTCTTGGTGGAATGGGTAAAATTCCGGGTGTTGTTTTAGGTGCTCTGATTGTGACTATTTTTCCTGAAGTGTTTAGAGGAATCGGTCAATATAGAATGTTGATTTTTGCGGTTATTTTGCTCGTGATTATGATCTACCGTCCCCAGGGAATCTGGCCGGATCGGCGAACTTGAAAGGGGTGATGAGTTATGGCATTATTAGAAGTTAATGATATTACACTACGTTTCGGTGGCTTAATTGCAATCAACAATATGTCCTTTAAAATAGAAGAAGGTACAATTAAGAGTCTAATAGGTCCAAATGGGGCAGGAAAAACCTCGGCTTTTAATTGTTTAACTGGCTTTTATAAGCCTAATGAAGGAGATATTCTTTTTGAAGGTCAAAGCTTAATGAACAAAAAGCCTCATAAAATAACTCATTTAGGCATGGCACGAACCTTCCAAAACTTACGATTATTTAAAAATCTTACTGTTATGGAAAATGTCATGTCTGGAATGCATTGTCGAGGGAATGCAGGAGTTGTTGGAGCCATTTTTAAAACCCCTAACCAAAGACAGGAAGAGAAGAGAATTAGGGAAGTGTCGGAAGAATGTCTAGATTTTGTTGGAATTCTTGATAAGAAAGATAGACTGGCAAGAAATTTACCTTATGGTGATCAGAGAAGAATTGAATGGGCTAGAGCACTAGCTACACAACCAAAGCTCTTATTACTGGATGAGCCAGCAGCTGGGTTAAATCATGATGAAAAAGAACAATTAATTGAATTAATTAGAAGAATACGTGATAAGAGAAAAATAACTGTATTTTTGATTGAGCATGATATGGGTCTCGTTATGAAGATATCGGAGAAAGTCTTTGTTCTTGACTATGGTATAAAGATAGCTGAAGGTACAGCACAGGAAGTGCAAAACAACCCTAGAGTAATTGAAGCATATTTAGGAAAAGAAGAGGAGGAAGATGCAGTATGAGTGAAATAATTCTTTCTCTGAAAAATCTTGAAACACGCTACGGGCAGATTTATGCTCTTAAGGGGATAAATCTGGAAGTACGTAAAGGTGAAATAGTTACTCTTTTGGGAGCTAATGGTGCAGGTAAGAGTACTACTCTTAAAACTATATCTAGTTTAATACCTGCATGTTCAGGGTCTGTAGAATTTATGGGGGTAGACATAACTAAGGTTGAACCGCATAAGGTTGTTGAAATGGGTGTAATTCATGTTCCTGAGGGTCGGAGGATATTTAAGGAGTTAACAGTACGTGAAAACCTTGAGTTAGGATCCTTTACACTAAAGGATGATAGTGAAAGAAAAATGAGGATTGAAAACGTTTTTGAATTATTTCCTGTTCTTAAAGAAAGGCATAAGCAAATGGGAGGGTTTTTATCAGGTGGAGAGCAGCAGATGCTTGCTATAGGCAGGGCATTGATGGTAAACCCAAAGGTGCTTCTTCTTGATGAACCATCCATGGGACTTGCACCAATTATAGTTCAGGGTATTATGAATATAATCAAGCAAATAAATGAACAAGGCACTACGATTTTACTAGTAGAGCAAAATGCAAAGGTAGCTTTAAAACTAGCTCACAGGGGATATGTATTAGAGACAGGAAGCATAGTCATGGAAGGTGATGCTTCAGTATTAAGTAAAGATGAGAGTATAGTTAAGGCTTATCTAGGTCATTAAAGACGGGGGTTGAGATGGGTGACATCTGGAATTATCTTTGACATTATGAAATATGCAATACATGATGGGCCGGGAATACGTACGACTGTTTTTTTAAAGGGATGTCCGTTAAATTGCTGGTGGTGTCATAACCCAGAGAGCCAATCTATTAAATCCGAAATTATGTTGTGGGATAATAAATGTATAGGCTGCAAGGACTGCGAAAAAGCATGTCCTAGTGGCCTTTTATCTAGAGCAACGTGTACTATGTGCGGGAATTGTATAGATGTATGTCCTGCTGGTGCAAGGGAGTTAGTAGGAAAAAGAGTTGCAGCTCAAGAAGTCCTAGAGAAAATAGAACAGGACATGGTGTTTTATGATGAATCACGAGGGGGAGTTACATTTTCTGGTGGCGAACCTTTAATGCAAGCTGATTTTTTAAGAGAAGTATTGGATCTTTGTAAACAAAAAGAGATTCACACATGTCTTGATACAACAGGCTATGTTGATACAAAAACTTTATTAGAAATTAGCAAAAAAATAGATTTGTTTCTATATGATCTAAAATTAATGGATGATGAAAAGCACAAGAAATATACAGGGGTTTCTAATAGTATAATTATAGAAAATCTTATGGAATTAAGTAAAGTTCATGACAATATAAATATAAGATTTCCTCTTATTCCAGGAATTAATGATGACAAAGAAAATATATTAGCAATGGGAGAATTTATAAATTCTTTAAGGGGTATCAAAAGGTTAAATATCCTTCCATATCATAGAATTGGAAATGATAAATATAATCGGCTGCAAAAAGAATGTATGTTATCCACAATTCATACTCCATCAGCAGAGTTAATTGATACTGTTATGGAACCGTTGAAGGAGTTTGGTTTGCAAATCAAAATTGGGGGTTGATAACATGAATCAAAGAGTGTTTAAATTACATCAACAGAGCCTTGATGCTGTTCCCTGCATATCTACGGAAAGGGCGGAGCTGATTACCAACTTTTATAAAAATGATGTGAGTATCTCCGTGCCTGTTCGTCGAGCACTCTCTTTTAAATACATTCTCGAAAATAAAGAAATATGTATTAATCAGGGAGAACTAATTGTAGGAGAGAGAGGACCTGCTCCTAAAGCTACATATACGTATCCTGAAATATGTTCCCATTCACAGGAAGATTTAGATATTCTAAATTCAAGGGATAAAATACCCTTTCGAGTAAGTGATAAAGAAAAGTCAATATATAAAGATACCATCGAACCCTTTTGGAAGGGCAGAACAATGCGCGAAATTCTGTTTAGTGAAATGACTGAACAGTGGAAGGATGCTTATGAGGCTGGCATTTTTACAGAGTTTATGGAGCAAAGGGCTCCAGGGCATACTGTCCTTGATGATAAGATTTATCATAAGGGCTTTTTAGATTTCATAAAAGATATTGACGAAAGTAGTAAAAGCATAGATTATCTGAATGATCCTAAAGCTTATACAAAACGTGAAGAGCTAAAAGCAATGAAGATATGTGCTAAAGCTATAATTGCTTTTGCAAAACGCTATAGTCAGAAAGCCAGGGAGTTGGCAAAAAATGAAATTAATCCACAAAGAAAACTAGAACTAGAACAAATAGCTGAAGTTTGTGATTATGTTCCTGCTAATGCACCTAGAAATTTTTGGGAAGCCCTACAAGCATATTGGTTTGTACATCTGGGAGTTATCGTAGAGCTAAATACTTGGGATGCATTTTGTCCTGGTAGGCTTGACCAACATCTATTTCCATTTTATAAAAAACAAATAAAAGATGGCTCAATTACCAGAGAACAGGCAGAAGAACTCCTGCAATGCTTTTGGATTAAATTTAATAATCAGCCTGCACCTCCAAAGGTAGGTGTAACTGCTGAAGAGAGTGGGACCTATACAGATTTTTCTAACATAAACTCAGGAGGATTAAAACCTGATGGCTCAGATGGAGTAAATGAAGTAACATATATTGTGTTAGATGTAATTGATAAAATGAGGCTATTGCAGCCTAGTACAAATATTCAAGTCAGTAAGAAAAGTCCGGATCTATTTTTAAAGAGGTCTCTGCAAATTGTTAGAAATGGTTGGGGTCAGCCGTCCATATTTAATGCCGATATGATTGTAAAAGAGTTGATTAATCAGGGTAAAACAATAAAAGATGCAAGAAATGGCGGCGCAAGCGGTTGTGTGGAAACAGGTGCATTTGGTAAGGAGGCATATATTCTAACTGGTTATTTTAATCTTGTGAAGGTATTTGAAATAACCCTTAACAACGGTCTTGACCCACGTACCGGGAAGATAATAGGGTTGCAAACTGGTAACCCGGATGATTTTGCAACATTCGAGGATTTGTTTGAAGCTTATCAAAAACAGCTTAATCACTTTATTGATATAAAGATCAGAGGTAATAATGTTATAGAAAGACTATATGCCAACTATTTACCAGCACCCTTTTTGTCAATCCTCATTGATGACTGTATTAAAAAGGCTAGAGATTATAATAATGGTGGGCCGAGATATAATACTAACTACATTCAGGGTGTAGGACTTGGTAGCTTAACTGATACAATGACTGCAGTAAAATATCATGTCTATGATAAGAAAACTTTTACCTTAAAGGAAATACTATCAGTATTAAATAATAACTTTGAAGGTAATGAAAAGGTACGACAAGTTTTAATAAATAAAACTCCAAAGTATGGCAATGATAATGATTATGCTGATGAAGTAATGAATTCAATTTTCCAATCATACTATGCAGAGGTTAACGGAAGACCTAATACAAAGGGTGGAGTATATAGAATAAATTTACTGCCCACAACATGCCACGTTTACTTTGGATCAGTTATAGGAGCAACTTCAGATGGTAGGAAAGCCTATGAACCATTATCAGAAGGCATGTCACCTGTACAGGGTGCCGATAGAAATGGACCGACTGCTGTTATTAAGTCAGCAAGTAAAATTGATCAGGTACTTACTGGTGGAACTCTTCTAAATCAAAAATTTACACCTAATGTGTTACAAGGGGAAGAAGGTATTACTAACCTGTTACATTTAGTAAGGTCCTATTTTAAATTAGATGGACACCATATCCAGTTTAATGTAGTTGACAAGAAAACACTTCTTAAAGCACAAGAAGAGCCTGAAAAATATAAAGATTTGATTGTACGGGTAGCTGGCTATAGTGATTACTTCTGTGATCTAAGCAAGGCTCTACAGGATGAAATAATAAACAGAACAGAGCATTCTGCTTTTTAGTGAACTCGTATTTTAGAAAATATGCTTTGTTCAAGCAATAGAAGCCGCTTTTTTAAGCGACTTCTATATTTTATCGGTAGAAAGATAATTGCTATGCTATCTACCGGTATTACTAGTATTATTATTTTCCTATCAAGATATTATGACAATTATTAGCTTCCCTGTAAAAGTTTTGGAGGAAGTAATGCTTTCGATTTGATTAAAATAAATCCAAGTACGATTGAAACTATAACAAGTCCGCTTGCTCCTAAAAATAAGGGGAGTTTACCTATTTCTGTTACAAGTCCAAAAGTAGGTGGACCCATAGCTACACCAAAAAAACGTGTGGAACCATATAGACAGGTTATTATTCCTCTCTCTGATGTTTCAGCTGCACTTGTTATTAGTGTATTAATGGCAGGCAGAACTGAACCTGTGCCTATACCCATTACTACTAATGCAACAAATAGAAAATAGATGTTTGTAACAAAGGCTATTATTGCCATGGAAACTCCGAGAACTGTTAGACCACCTAAGGTTACATATTTTAGTACATTACCTATTTGCTTTTGCAGTATCAGACCGGATAAATATGCTGTAACTGCCATAGATGCGACGGGTATGGCAATAAGAAGTCCTGCTGCTATTCCACGAATTTGATACTGCTGTTCAAGAATATCTGAAATGTAACTTAATACACCAAATAGAATAAATAGTACTACTGAGCCGGCCAGAAAACATGCTAAAAGTGACATTCCCTTATCTTTAAATATTGTCTTAAGTTCCTTTAAGTATTGGGATTTCGATACCTTTTGTTTTTGGCTTTTCTCAGGTTCCTTTACCATGAACCATACTGCAAAGGCTATTGGTATTGCAAGAAAACCGTAGGCAAAAAATGGTGCAAACCATATTAAGAGTCCTAGAGCAGCCCCTGTAATTGGGCTTACTACTTTACCTAGGCCATTTGCAGCTTCTAATATTCCTAAAGCCTTTGCCCTTTCATTGCTTTGAAAAATATCCCCTGTTAAAGCCATTGCTAACTGATATGTTCCACCTGCACCAATGCCTTGTATCACCCTACCAACCATAATAATTATGTATGGCTGTGCCATAAGTAGTGCAGATGCTCCAGCTATTAGGCCACCGGCCCCATAAATTATTAAGGCAGGAGCGATAATAACCTTTCTACCCAACTGATCGGAAAAATAGCCTGCAATTGGAATAACAATCCCTGCTGGTACTGAAAAAGCGGTAATGATAAGTCCTACTTGAAACAATGTCAAATTCATTTCAGCTCTCATGGCTGGCAATAAGGGGATTAGCATGGAGTTTCCTAAAACCATGATGAAGGGTACAGCACATAAAACCGTAAAAGGTAATATCATTTTCTTTTTCATGCTATTTTGACCTCCACTTTAATTGACTAGATTATATTAGCTTTTAAATATTACTATTCCTATCAAGTTAGCTTTTTTTCACCATAATTCTTCACTTAGCTTTTCCTCTGAAGAAACTTCATATACGGAGAAAACCTGGTAATTCTAACTTAGATAATTTGAACATATATTCTAGAATAGAGTTGTCTAATAAGACAATTGGGAGGGAAAAAATGTTTTTGGTTAAAGATAAAGTAGTGGTAGGTATGGCTTTAATAAGAATTTTGTCTTGTATGATAGAGTTAAGTGCCGCTCTTATAATGCTAAAATTTAACAGAGTAGAGACAGCTTTAAAAATTAATGCAGTATTAGCATTTGTAGGGCCGATTATTTTAATGAGTGTAATGGCCTTGGGATTGTTTGGTATGGCTGGAAAGATGCCATCCTCAAAGATGTTTATTATTACACTAGGTGTTTTGCTAATATTTTATGGAGCTAACAAGGGGTAATGTTTAATGAATGTAAGTCTTATAATTAAAAAAGAAGAAGTAATACCAATCAAATTATCTGGAAAGACCGTGATCGTAATAGATGTGTTAAGAGCAACTTCTACCATGGTTACTGCTTTGGAACATGGTTGCAAAGAAATAGTAGCTGTCTCAACACCGGAAGAAGCACTCATTTTAAAGAAACAGCTAGGAACAAAAGCTGTTCTTGGTGGAGAACGAAACAAACAAAAGCTATCTGGTTTTGATTTTGGTAACTCACCTAGAGAATATATCCCCGAAAAGATACTGAATAAAGTACTTATCTTTACTACAACCAATGGGACTGCCTTAATCAATTTATGTATTCATGCCAAGGATACCATTATTTGTTCTTTTTTGAATGCTAGGTCCGTAATTAGTTACCTCAATGATAAAAATGAGGTTGTATTAGCCTGTGCAGGTACAAAAGGAGCACTCTCGCTAGAGGATTACTTACTTGCGGGATATATAGCTCTTCTTATTTCCAAAGCATGTCCTAGGTCTTCGTTATCTGAAGAATGTCAAAAAGCTATAAGCTTATATATGCTGTTAGAAAAAAACATTGAGGGTATTTTGGAAAAAACACCCCATGGGCAGGAATTAGTTGCACTAGGTCTTCATAAAGACATAAAGTATTGCTTACAAAAAGACAATATTTCATTAGTTCCCAAGGTGGTAACAAGGGCTTATTATTCAAGAATACAATATTAATTAAGGTTTCTATAAATAACATATTACCTAAATCTTATTTAGGATAAACAGGATTCTTTATTCAGGTGGAGTTTCCCACAGGATTAGTTCAACTAGAGTTCAGGGAAAAGCACCTGAACTAAGTTTCACTGAATGACTCCATCTGAATATTATAGAGCGAAACTTGCTAACTTGTTTGGCGTACCTGAGCTAATCTTTTAGGGAAAACCGTTATCTAGGGGCTTAGCGGTAGTTAGCCATCGGATAAATGTGGTTTTTTTTTGAAGTTTTCCTGTTTTAAAAGGAATGTCTTTTACAATTCAAGAAAAGGAAGCAAGAGAAAAACATATACATGGTTATAAATTTTGTGGACTAAAAAGGTCCATAAATTACTATATATAAAAGATTGAGGGGAGATGAGAATTAATGTTTTGTAATCAGTGTGAACAAACTGCTAAAGGAACAGGCTGTACTGTATCTGGAGTATGTGGAAAAAAACCGCAAGTTGCAGCACTTCAAGACTTGCTACTCCATTCTATTAGGGAACTGTCCATTTGGGCTAATGAAGGAAGAAAGCTTGGGGTGGTGGATCAAGAGGTTAACCGTTTTACATGTGAAGGCCTATTTAGTACATTAACTAATGTGAATTTTGATGAAGAACGTTTTAAGAAGTATATTTTTAAGTGTGGAGATCTTACAGAAAAGTTATCAGTAAAGGTTAAAGAAGCTGGTGGTGGCAAGGATCTTGATAGACCTATTGGGAAGAGAGTGGCTACCGACTTAGCATCTTTAATAATGGAAGGCGAGCGAGTAGGGTTACCAATTGATCATGAAGCACAGGAAGATATTAAATCTTTACAGATGACACTCCTTTTTGGTTGTAAAGGTGTCGCTGCCTATACAAACCATGCTTACATACTAGGGCAAGAAGATGACAGAGTATACGCATTTTTACATGAAGCCTTGGCTTCTATATCAAACAAAAGCCTTGGGTTAAATGATTGGGTAGGCTTAGTACTTAGATGTGGAGAAGCAAACCTCATAGCAATGGAAATTTTGGATAGAGCTAATACAGGCAAATATGGTAGTCCTGTGCCTACAGAAGTTCCTCTTGGCCATAAAGAGGGTAAATGTATTCTTGTTTCAGGACATGATCTGAGGGATTTGGAAGAACTATTAATACAAACAGAGAATAGAGAAATTTACGTTTATACCCATGGTGAAATGCTACCAACTCATGGATATCCCAAATTGAAAAAATATAGTCATTTTTATGGCCATTATGGTACTGCTTGGCAGAATCAGAAGAAAGAGTTTGCTGATTTTCCTGGTGCCATTCTCATGACAACCAACTGCATAATGAAGCCTGTTGAAAGTTACAAGGACAATATTTTCACAGCAGGAACAGTTGGTTTTCCAGGGGTACAATACATAAATGATGAAAACTTTGCACCAGTCATAGAAAAGGCATTGTCAATGGAGGGTTTCACTTCTGATGAGAATAAGGGCACAGTTATGGTGGGCTTTGCCCGAGATGCAGTATTAGGTGTGGCAGATAAAGTTGTTGAAGCTGTGAAATCTGGTGCCCTGAAGCATATCTTTTTAGTTGGTGGTTGTGATGGTGCAAAACCAGGTCGCAGTTACTATACTGAATTTGTGGAGAAGACTCCTGCGGATACTATTGTGCTAACACTAGCCTGTGGGAAATTCCGTTTCTTTGATAAGAAGTTAGGCGACATAGGGGGAATCCCACGCTTGCTAGATATGGGCCAATGTAATGACGCATACTCTGCCATAAAGGTAGCAGTTGCCTTATCTGAAGTTTTTGAGTGTGATGTAAATGATCTTCCGTTGTCTCTAGTGTTATCCTGGTATGAGCAAAAGGCAGTAGCAATTTTACTGACATTACTTCATCTGAACATTAAAAACATCAGGTTAGGACCCAGCTTACCAGCATTTATAACTCCTAATGTTTTAGATGTTTTGGTCAAAAACTTTAATATTAAACCAATTTCAACACCAGATGAAGATTTAGATGCAATATTAAAGTAATAAATATATAGAACACGCCTTCCTAGATAATTATATAATAAAAAGACAGCAATTAGAGTCACTTTATCATAATATGGAGGCGTGTTTTATAAACCAAATTTCAAAAGAGAGGGTTTTCCACATGAAACTAAAGGGAAACTGTCAAACAACGGCTATGGGGATATTACCCCATGAAGAGATAGAAGGTGCTCTTGAGTTATCCCTATCGATGGATATCCCTTTTTGGCCTCAATTACCCAAGACAAGCTTTTATGAAGATATGTATGCTCAAATATCGGAAAGGTTTCCAGGAATTATTCTTGATCAAAAGAACAAAAGCATAAGCTTTTCTTTAAGTAAGTTCTATAATGAGATAGATCAGTTGTTGGAAAACTGGGATAATGAAAAGTATTTTCAGATGTCAGAAGAGTATTCAGCCTATTTTCATAGATTTTTGGAGCAGGATCTGTCAGCTTATGGATATATAAGAGGGCAAACAATAGGGCCTATAAGCTATGGGTTAAAAATCATGGATGAAGATAAAAAGCCAATGATTTACCATCAGGAAGTTCGGGAAGTAATATTTGATTTTATTGCAAAAAAAATACAGGCTCAGTATAATCAAATGAAGCATATCCACCCGCGCCCTTTTGTATGGGTTGATGAGCCAGGTCTTCAAATGATTTTTATGGCCATGACTGGTTATGCAAGTAATAACGCATTAAATGACTATAAAGAGTTTTTAACCAAATTTGAGGGGCCAAAGGGAGTTCACTTGTGTGGTAATCCAGATTGGTCATTTTTACTACAATTGGACCTAAATATTTTATCCATTGATACACTAGCTTGGGGGCATATTTTTACTCGTTATAAGAATGAAATAAAAAGCTTTTTGGATAAAGGCGGAATAATTTCTTGGGGTATAACACCAACCTTAAAAGAAGAATATGATCTGGAAGATTTTAATAGTATTGTTAATAAACTTGAAAGCATGTGGAATTACTTAGAGCAGTCAGGAGTGTCTCGTAAACAAATCTTATCCCAGGCTTGGTTAGCACCAGCCCGTTGTTGTCTTATAAATAATGATGGTGTAAAGACTGTGGAAAATTCCTATAGGCTTCTAAACCAGGTTGCAGACCATTTTAAAGAACAGGTTTAGTGAAATTATCTGTTTTTTTAAAAGTTTTAGGTTGATAAGTTCTGAATGTATAATATAATTATAAGTAAGAGAAGATTTTGTTTTAAACATTACCAATTAGTTTTCGTCTCTCGTATAAGCTCCGTAATATGGATGGAGCGTTTCGACCAGGCAACCTTAAAATTGTCCTAGGCTATGAGAGGTGATGAGTTTTTTTGCTCATCCCTCATAGCCTAGGATTTTTTATACTATCAGAAACTATAAGTTCAAACAAGGTAGATAGTATTCACAAAGACTAAGGCTTCCACCTGCGTCAAGGACTTGGCGCACTATAGTACTGGTATTTCTATGCATTGCAAAAGACACAATACTAGAACTACTGGCGGCTTTGCACTGGTATTTCTACGCATTGCAAAAGACACAATGCTAGAACTACTGGCGGCTTTGCACTGGTATTTCTACGCATTGCAAAAGACACAATGCTAGAACTACTGGCGGCTTTGCACTGGTATTTCTACGCATTGCAAAAGACACAATGCTAGAACTACTGGCGGCTTTGCACTGGTATTTCTACGCATTGCAAAAGACACAATGCTAGAACTACTGGCGGCTTTGCACTGGTATTTCTACGCATTGCAAAAGACACAATGCTAGAACTACTGGCGGCTTTGCACTGGTATTTCTACGCATTGCAAAAGACACAATGCTAGAACTACTGGCG